>NZ_AEWE02000046.1:307-12827 GCF_000190455.2 Pseudomonas sp. TJI-51 | reverse complement strand
TTTGTCGCGTTTGACAAAAAAGTGACTCGCCGTAAGGGCGAAAAGGTGACTACGCGTCGCTATCGCAGCTGAAGTTTTCGCGCCACCAAAACCAGTGCCAAAAAGCTTTCAAGCTACGCAATAACCCCCATCACTGCGAAGCAATAGCCTTCTCGATAGCCGCCCGGAACGCCGGATCATCCGGCTTGGTCAGGCTGGAAAAATTACCAATCACCTTGCCCTTGCGATCAACCACATATTTGTAGAAATTCCACTTCGGCGCACTGCTCTGGTTGGCCAATTCAACGAACAACGGAATCGCATCCTTGCCCCGAACCGGCTGGGCCTTGGTCATGGTGAACGTCACACCGTAGTTGGCATAGCACACCTTGGCCGTCTTATCGCTATCGGCGTCTTCCTGCTTGAAGTCATTGGACGGCACACCCAACATCTCCAGGCCTTGTTCGTGATACGCCTTGTACGTTGCTTCAAGCCCCTCGAACTGCGGCGCAAAACCACAGTAACTGGCGGTGTTCACCACCACCAGAGGCTTACCAGCAAACCGCTCGCACAGCTCGATCTGCCCCTTGCCCCGCAATTCCGGCAAGCTGCCCTGCAACAACGCAGGGCAATCGGCCGCCCAGCTCGACGCACTGGCCAGCAAGCCCAGCACCGTCACCGTCAACCCCTGTATACGCATGTCTGTTGCTCCCGCAATCCAAGCCTTGAGCTTGCAGGGTAGCGCCTAACAGACGCTCATGCCCAACTGCATCAACGCCAAGCCCCCGCGGTGCCAGCCCCACCACACCAGCGCCAGCAGCAATAACCCGGCAACAGCCAGCAGCCCGCGCCCCCAATGGCGGCTCATGCTGCCTGCGCCTGCAAGCGGGCGACCGGGCGTTCGCGTACCGGCCAGTTCAGGGCGGCAGCCAACACGCTGAGCAGGATGAAGATCTGCCACACCAGGTCATAGCTGCCCGTGCGGTCGTACACCACCCCACCCAGCCAGCCCCCCAGGAACGCACCCAGCTGGTGGAACAGGAACACGATACCGCCCAGCATGGAAAGGTTGCGCACCCCGAACACCGTCGCCACGGTGCCATTGGTCAGCGGCACGGTAGACAACCACAGCAGCCCCATGGCGATACCGAACAGGTAGGCACTGAACTGAGTCACCGGCGCCCACAGCAACAGCACGATCACCACCGCCCGCAGCAGGTAAAGCCCGGTCAGCAAGCGCGGTTTGGACATGCGCCCACCCAGCCAGCCAGCCGTGAAGGTGCCGACAATATTGAACAGCCCAACCAGCGCCAGCACCGTGGTACCGGTACTCGCGGGCAGATGCTGGTCAACCAGGTAGGCCGGCAGGTGCACGCCGATGAACACCACCTGGAAACCGCAGACGAAGAAGCCCAACGCCAGGAGCCAGAACCCAGGATGCGAACACGCCTCACGCAACGCCTGGCCCAGCGTCTGCTCGGCACCATGGCTGGGCAATGGGCGGTCGCGCAGCAGGCCCACAAAAGGCACGATGAATGCCACCAGCAGCCCCAATACCAACAGGGCCGCCGACCAACCCAGCCACTGGATGAGGCCAAGAGTGCCCGGCAACATGGCGAACTGGCCGAACGAACCTGCGGCGCTGGCGATGCCCATGGCCATGCTGCGCTTGTCGGCCGGCACAGCCCGCCCGACCACACCGAGGATCACCGAAAAGGAAGTGCCGGAGAGGCCGATACCAATCAGCAAGCCCGCACTCAGCGACAACGACCAGGCCGAGTCGGCCGTGCCCATCAGGATCAACCCCACGGCATAAAGAATACCGCCGATGATCACTACCCGGGCCGCGCCCAGGCGGTCGGCCAAGGCGCCGGCAAAGGGTTGCGCCAGCCCCCAGATCAGGTTCTGCAAGGCAATGGCGAAGGCAAACACCTCACGGCCCCAGCCAAAATCGGCGCTCATGGGCGCCAGGAACAGGCCGAAACCGTGCCGTACACCCAATGACAACGCCAGAATCAACGCTGCCCCCACCAATACCCACCCGCTGGTTCGCCACACCGAAGTCATTATCGTTATCTCCAGCACATCGCAAGGTTTACGGGTATATACCCGCTTATGGTCGTATCATTTCAGGCCAGCTGGTTCAGCAGGCGCACCAGTTGATCACGCTGCCCGCCCCCCAGGCGTTCCACCAAATCGGCTTGCGCCTGCTCCCAGGCAGGGTGGGCAGCTTGCAGCAACTGCTTGCCGGCTGCGGTCAGCAACACCTCACGGTTACGCTGGTCATCGCCCTCGGCCAAGGCTACCAAGCCCTCTGCCTGCAGCACACGCAGGTTGCGGCCCAACGTACTGCGCTCCAGCCCCATGGCCTCGGCCAGGGTTGTGATGCTGGGACGCTCAAGGCGCTGCAGGTGCCGTAACAGCGAAAACTGGGCGACATTCACCCCGAAGCCGGCAAGGGCTTCGTCGTAATGCCGGGTTACCCCACGGGCAGCACGGCGCAAATGGATACAAAGGCATTCACTGGTCAGCATGGATACGTGTATATACCCGCGTGTTGCCTGTTGCAAGAAGTTTCATGGTGCCGGGCGAAGCGCCGCTGGAGTGGCACCATGCTCAGAGCCCCAGCGCCATGCCAAGCACCACCGCCAGCTCAAGCAGTTCCAGCAGCGCCCCGGCCGTATCGCCCGTTGTGCCACCCAGGCGTCGGCACATGAGCTGCCGCAGCCAGGCAAATACCGCCAGCGCCAGCACCACGCTCCACCCGCCCAGCCACAGGCAAAACAGCGCACAACCCAGCAGTACCCAGCCCGCGGCGCGCCGTGGCAGATGCTCCGCCAATGCCTGCCCCAGGCCACCTGGGCGCACGTAAGGGGTGCACAGAAACAAACCCAGCATCGCCGCCCGCCCCAGCAGCGGCGCCAGCAGCAGGTGGGCAGTGACGCCCTGCTCGACCAGCACCCAAAGGGCACAGAACTTCAGCAACAGCACCAGTATCAGGGTCACCACGGCCATTGGCCCGCTGCGTGGGTCTTTCATGATCCGCAGCGTGCGCTCGCGGTCGCCAAAGCCGCCCAGCCAGGCGTCCGCACTGTCGGCCAGCCCGTCCAGGTGCAAGGCCCCGCTGAGCAGCACCCACAGTGCCATCAGCAACGCCGCGTGCAGCGGCGCCGGCGTGCCTTGCAGCAGGTGGCTTGCCAGCCACAACAGCAACCCGAACAGCAGCCCGACCAGCGGGTAATAGAGCAGCGAACGGCCCACCTCACGGGCGGCGGGCATGCCCGGCAGGCTCACCGGCAAGCTGCTGAGAAACTGCAAGGCAATCCAGAACGGCAACGGCAGCATCTCAACCTTCCTCGACCAATAGCCCGCCCTCACGCACCAACAAGCGGACCAAGGCACCATGCCCGACCTCGACCTGCAACAGTTGGTGCCTGGGCAAGCCGCGAGCACGCGCCAGCAGCAGGCGCATCACCCCACCATGGGTGACCAGCAGCACACGCTTGCCGGCGTGCTGCTGGTGCAACCCCTCGACCGCCGCCAGCACCCGTGCCGCAAAGGCGTGCACCGGCTCGCCGTTAGGCGGCGTGAAGGCGTAGGGGTCTGCCCAGAACTGCCCCAGCGCATCGGCCTGGTCTTGCATGATCTGTGCGGCGCTGCGGCCTTCCCAGTCACCAAAGTGCAGTTCTTGCAGGGCAGGCACCCGGCACACCGGCAAATTCAGGTGCGCACCCAGCTCATCGGCAAACCGCGCACAGCGCTGCAGCGGCGAGCTGACCAACACCTGCCACGGGCCGGCACCGGCCACGGCACTGCGCATCTGGGCCCAGCCTTGGTCGGTCAGCGCGTCATCCAGGCTGCCACGCAGCCCGCCCTGCTCGGTTTCGCCGTGGCGCAGCAGGTCGAGGATCATGCCGGGCGGTCCGCCACAGCGGCTTCGGCAAAGGTCGCCATTTGCCCATGCAGCGCACACGCCAGGCGTAACAGCGGTACCGCCAATGCGGCGCCACTGCCCTCGCCCAGGCGCAGGCCCAGGGCCAGCAACGGCTCGGCCTGCAGCGCCGCGAGCAGGGCCTTGTGCCCAGGCTCGGCACCTTCGTGAGCGAACAGCAGCCAGGCCCGGCACTGCGGGTTCAGGCGCACCGCCACCAGCGCAGCAACGCTGCAGATGAAGCCATCGACCAGTACTGCGATACCCGACTGCGCGCAGCCGATATAGGCGCCGACCAGGGCTGCGATCTCGAACCCGCCAACGCACCCCAATGCCTGCAACGGCGCGTCAGCCCGCAGGCCATGCAGGCGCAACGCCTGTTCGATGACCTGCGCCTTGTGCCGCACACCCGCGTTGTCCAGGCCGGTGCCAGGCCCGCTCAGCTGTGCCGCCGGGCAGCCCAGCAAGGCGCTGGCCACGGCAGCCGCGGCAGTCGTGTTGCCGATGCCCATCTCGCCACCAATAAACAACTGCGCACGCTGTTCGGCCGCGCGCAAGGCGCTGTCGCGGCCCGCCTGCAGGGCTGCCAGCAGCTGGTCTTCGGTCATCGCCGGCTGCCGGGCAAAGTTCGCGGTACCGGCCCCCAGGCGCAAATGGCGCACGCCGGGCAGCTCCAGCTGTAGGTCGATGGTGCCGAGATCGACCACCTCCAGGCTGGCGTGCAGTTGCCGCGCCAGCACACTGATTGCCGCGCCACCGCCGACGAAATTGCACAGCATCTGCCCGGTTACCGCCTGCGGGTAGGCCGAGATGCCTTCCTCGACCACACCGTGGTCACCAGCAAAAATGGTGATGGCCAGCTGGTCCAGCACGGGGCGTTCCTGCCCCTGCAAACCGGCCAGCTGAATGGCCAGGCCTTCCAGCTGGCCAAGCGAGCCGGCAGGTTTGGTCAGTTGCTGCTGACGCGCGCGGGCCTGGTCCATGGCGGCGTTGTCGAGGGGTTGGCAGGGGGTTTGCCACCAGGGTTGGATCATCGGGGGGAAGCCTGTTCAGAGTTGGACAATGGGTAGTAGGGGTTGCACGGTGCATGGCTGGGTCATGGCGCGGCGCCCTTGAGCACCAATGGCAACCCGGCAACCGTCAACACCACGCGTTGACAGCGCTCGGCCACCGCCTGATGCATCCAGCCAGCCAGGTCGACATAACGCCGGGTCAGCTCGCCCATGGGCACCACCCCCAGGCCGGTTTCGTTACTGACCAGGATAACCGTGCCAGGCAGTTGCTCCAGGCAATCGAGCAGCGCATCACGCTCCTGGGCCAGGCGTTGGTCATCCTCCAGCATCAGCAGGTTGGTCAGCCACAGGGTCAGGCAATCCACCAGCAGGCAACGCCCCTCGGCCGCTTCTGCGCGCAATACCGCCGCCAATGCCAGGGGCTCTTCGATCAAACCCCAGGCGGCAGGGCGTCGTTGCCGGTGCAGCGCTACCCGCTCGTTCATTTCACCGTCCAGCGGCTGGCTGGTGGCTATGTAGGTCACGGGCAGGCCGCTGGCAGTGGCCCATTGCTCGGCCAGGCGGCTTTTGCCCGAACGGGCACCGCCGAGGATCAGGCTGCGCATGTCAGGCCACCCCGCACAGTTGGCGCAACAAGGTGGTGTTCAGGTGCGCGTCCACCAGGTCGGCCAGGCGCTCGATGTCACGTTCACGCAGGGCTTCGTAGTCAATGGCCTGCACATCGTCCAGGCCCGCCCAGCGCAGCAGGGCGGCACATGAATGGCTGCCTTCGAACAGCCCATGCAGGTACGTGGCCAGCACCTGCCCGTCGTCGCTGATGGCACCGTCGCTGCGGCCATCGGCCAACTGCACGGCAGGCTGCGCCAGGGCCGGGCCGCGGGTGACACCCGCATGGATCTCATAACCGCTCACCGCTGCAGCCTCGAGGTTCAGCGTGCCGGTGACATTACGTAACTGCTTCTGGGCTTCGAGCACGGTGGCGTAGTCGAACAGGCCCAACCCGTGGCTTGAACCGGCAGCCCCTTCAAGCCCCAGCGGGTCATGCACTTCATGGCCGAGCATCTGCAGGCCGCCACAAATTCCGATCAGTTTGCCGCCATAGCGCAGGTGGCGTTCGATCGCCTTGTCCCAACCGCGCTCGCGCAGCTGTGCCAGATCGCCGCGGACGCTTTTCGAGCCAGGCAGGATGATCAGGTCGGCAGCCGGAATCGCCTGGCCAGGGCCGATAAATTGCAGGTCTACCTGCGGATGCAGGCGCAAAGGGTCGAAGTCGGTGTGGTTGCTGATACGCGGCAGCACCGGCACGATCACCTTGAGCACGCGGTCCTGCTTGCGGCCCTGGCGCATGTCGATGCCATCTTCGGCTTCAAGGTGCAGGTCGGTGACGTAGGGCAACACGCCCAGCACCGGCTTGCCGGTGCGTGCCCCCAGCCAGTCCAGCCCTGGTTGCAGCAGCGCGATGTCGCCACGGAAGCGGTTGATCACAAAGCCCTGTACCCGCGCCTGCTCACTGGGCGACAGCAGTTCCAGCGTGCCCACCAGGTGGGCGAACACGCCACCACGGTTGATGTCCGCCACCAGGATCACCGGGCAGTCGACCGCTTCGGCAAAGCCCATGTTGGCGATGTCGCCCGCGCGCAGGTTGATTTCTGCCGGAGACCCCGCGCCCTCGACCATGACCACCGGCCAGGCAGCGCTCAGGCGCTGGTGCGAGGCCAGCACTGCCTGCATGGCGACAGCTTTGTAGTCGTGGTAGGCCACCGCGTTCATGCTGGTGACGGCACGCCCATGGATGATCACCTGGGCGCCGGTATCACTGTTGGGCTTGAGCAATACCGGGTTCATGTCGGTGTGCGGCGCCAGCCGGCACGCCTGGGCCTGCACCGCCTGGGCGCGGCCAATTTCACCGCCATCGGCGGTTACGGCACTGTTCAGCGCCATGTTCTGCGGTTTGAACGGCACCACACCCACACCCTGGCGCAACAGCCAGCGGCACAATGCAGTTACCAGCGTGCTTTTGCCGGCGTCGGAGGTGGTGCCTTGCACCATGAGGGTGGTCATGCCGTTTCCTTTTGGTAGGCCGCCAGGGCCTGGGCCAGGCGTTGCTCATCTGCCAGGCTGGCGGGCAGCCCCAGGCGTACTGCGGCAGGCTGCTCGAAAAGCCGCACCAGAATGCCGCGACGGGCGAGAAAGTCGTGCAGGTGGGCTGCGCCTGGGCTGCGTACATACTGGAACAGGTCACAGCCGCCGGTGGGCGTCAGGCCTGCGCTGTGCAGCATGGCCGCCAGTCGCTGGCTGGCGGCGGCACAGCGTTCGGTTTGGGCACGCTGCGCGGCCTGGTCAGCCAGGCTGACTTGGGCCAACACCCGGGTCGGGCCGTTGACGGTCCACGGGCCAAGCAACTCGGCCAGGCGCAACAGCAGGCTGTGCTCGGCCGCCACGAAACCGAGGCGCACGCCGGCCAGGCCGAAGAACTTACCGAACGAGCGCAATACGATCAGACCAGGGCGTGCGCTGCAATCCACCACGCTGTCTGCGGGGGTATTGTCCATGAAGGCTTCATCCACCAGCAGCCAGGCACCGCGCGCAGTCAGCCGGGCGTGCCAGGCCAGCAGCTGCTCACGGGGCACGCGGCGCCCTGTGGGGTTGTTGGGGTTGACCAGCACCAGCACGTCGAGGCCGTCGAGTGCGGCCTCGACCTGTGTTTCGTCCAGCTCGAGCAACTGGTGCCCTGCCCTTTGCCAGGCATGGGGGTGCTCGGCATAGCATGGGCCCAGCACCCCGACCCGTCCGCTGGCACGCAGCAGCGGTAAGGCCTGGATCGCGGCCTGCGAGCCAGCGACTGGCAATACCTGGCTGGCGCCGTAATAGCGGCGCGCGGCCGCTTCCAGGCCGTCCTCGGTTTCCGGCAAGCGGGCCCAGGCTTCAACGGGAATGGGCGGAATGGGAAACGCCCACGGCGCAATGCCGCTGGACAGGTCCAGCCAGTGCTCACGGGCAATCCCGTATTGGTGCACTGCACGCAGCAGGCGACCGCCGTGTTCAAGCATCCAGGTAGGCCCCCAGGCAAATCACCAGCAACCACAGCCATACGCCGCGCTGCACCAAGTTCCAGCCACGCTCGATGGCGTCGGCATCGGCCGCCGGCCCCTCGCCCAGGCGTGGCCGCTCGTGCAGCTCGCCGTGGTACACCGCCGGGCCGCCGAGTTCGACCCCTAGCGCACCTGCACCGGCCGCCATGACCGGGCCGGCGTTGGGGCTGTCCCACAAGGGGCCCTGCCTGCGCCAGCAGGCCACGGCCACACGGGTTTTGCCGAGCAGCGCATAAGTCAGCGCCACCAGCCTGGCGGGAATATAGTTGAGCACGTCGTCGATGCGCGCTGCGCACCAGCCAAAGCGCTCGAAACGCGCATTGCGGTAACCCCACATGGCATCGAGGGTATTGCTCAGGCGGTACAACACCACGCCCGGCGCACCGGCCACCACGAACCAGAACAGCGCAGCGAATACAGCGTCGCTGCCATTTTCCAGCACCGACTCGGTGGCTGCCCGCGCTACCGCAGGCGCGTCCAGCTCGCGGGTTTCACGGCTGACCAGAAAACCTACCCGGCGCCGCGCTTCGTCCAGGTCGCCCTGGCGCAACGCCTGAGCCACTGGCAGCACATGTTCGCCCAAGCTGCGCAGCCCCACAGCGCAGTACAACGCCAGCACATCGACCAGCCAGCCAATGCAGGGCAGCCAGGACAGCACCAGCGCCACCAGGGTCAGCGGCACCACGGCCAGAAACCAGGCGCTGACACCGTGGCTGCGCCAACCGCGGCCACCGGCATTCAGGCGCCGCTCCAGGTGATTGGCCATGTTGCCGAAAGCCACCAGTGGGTGGCGGCGCTGCGGCTCGCCCAGCAACGCATCCAGGGCCAC
The DNA here is from genome assembly GCF_000190455.2 of Pseudomonas sp. TJI-51. Lineage (NCBI taxonomy): Bacteria > Pseudomonadati > Pseudomonadota > Gammaproteobacteria > Pseudomonadales > Pseudomonadaceae > Pseudomonas > Pseudomonas sp. TJI-51. The sequence continues at coordinate 3,983 of NZ_AEWE02000046.1, read as the reverse complement.
GCCAGCCACGGTCAGCAGAGCCACGCTCATTGGCACTCTCCCCATTGGTTTTCGAACAGCATTTCACTCAAGGGCCGCTGCTGGGCCCAGTTTTCCTGGACCAGCATGGGTGCCGGGTAGAACGCCGTAACCGGCCCCAGGCACAGCACTGCCACCGGTTTGGCCCCCGCCGGCATACCCAGCAGGTCCGCAAGGGCCTGCGGGTCGAACAGCGACACCCAGCCCATGCCCAGGCCTTCGCCACGTGCTGCCAGCCACAGGTTCTGAATGGCACAGGCCAGCGACGCCAGGTCCATTTCAGGGAGGGTACGGCGACCGAAGATGTGCGGCTCGCGGTTGTCCATCAAGGCCGCCACCAGCACCTCGGCACAGTCGTTGATGCCTTCCACCTTCAGTTTCATGAAATCGTCGGAGCGCTCGCCCAGGGCCTGGGCAGTACGCAGCCGCTCCGCCTCGACCAAGGCCTGGATCTGCCCGCGCAGTTCACGCCGGGTGATACGAATGAAACGCCAGGGCTGCATGAGCCCGACGCTCGGCGCCTGGTGAGCAGCGGCCAGCAGGCGAGCCAGCACAGCCGGCGCCACTTCCCCACCCGCGAAATGACGCATATCGCGGCGCTCGCCAATGGCTCGGTAGATGGCAGCGCGTTCGGCGGCGCTGAAGGCGTGTTCGCTCATGGCCGTAACAGTGCCGCCGCCGCAGGCGGGTTGGACGGGAAATAGAAATGCACATAGGAGGCGGTCAGCCGCCCGATCCGGTACACCGCTTCATTGCCGCGGCCGCCGTTGGGGCTCAGGCCGCGGGCAATCGGGTCCATCCCGGTCGTGGTCAGGGAATGGTGGTAGGTGTGCCCGCGCAAGGTGCCTTCCGGCAACTCCACTGCCTGCAAGGCCAGGGCCGCCAAGCGCTTCTGCATGGTCGCCTCACCCGGCAGCAGGCCGAGCAGTTCGGCGCGCTCACCGGCCACGTCGGTCAACGCCTCGAGCAGGTACAGCATGCCGCCACATTCGGCCAGCAGCGGCTTGCCCTGGGCATGGTGGGCGCGGATCGCTGCGCACATCGGCGCGTTCGCCGCCAGCCCGTGATGGTGCAATTCGGGGTAGCCACCTGGCAGGTACAGGCTGTCTACCGCAGGCAGTTCGCGGTCGTGCAGCGGCGAGAAGAAGGCCAGTTGGGCACCCAGGCTGCGCAGCAGGTCGAGGTTGGCACCGTAGGTGAAGGCAAAAGCCTCGTCGCGTGCCACGCCGATACGCACACCGGCCAGCGAGGCTGCGCAGGCGTGTACTGCCGGCTCGGCAAAGCGCACCGGTGGCGGCAGCGCCGCATCGCAACTGGCCCCCAACGCTTCGGCGGCGGCGTCCAGGCGGGCATCGAGATCGTTCAGTTCGCTGGCCTGGACCAGGCCCAAGTGCCGGCTGGGCAATTCGATGCCACGCTCGCGGGACAACCCGCCATACCAGCGCAAGCCTTCGGTCAGGCTGCCTTCCAGCAGCTGTGCGTGGCGCAGGCTGCCGACCCGGTTGGCCAGCACCCCGGCAAACGGCAGGTCGGCCTGGTAGCGCGCCAGGCCCAGGGCCAGCGCGCCGAAGGTCTGGGCCATGGCCGTGCCATCGATCACTGCCAGCACCGGCACACCGAAATGGCGTGCCAGGTCGGCACTGGAGGGGGTGCCATCGAACAACCCCATCACCCCTTCGATCAGGATCAGGTCGGCCTCCCCTGCCGCTTCCCACAACAGCCGGCGGCTTTCCTCCGCGCCGATCATCCACAGGTCCAGCTGGTACACCGGCGCGCCACTGGCCCGTTCCAGAATCATGGGGTCAAGAAAGTCCGGCCCGCATTTGAACACCCGCACCTTGCGCCCGCGGTTACGGTGCAGGCGGGCCAGTGCGGCGGTGACGGTGGTCTTACCCTGGCCGGAGGCGGGAGCCGCGATCAGCACGGCTGGGCAGTGGCGCCCCTGGCTCACAGCTCTACGCCTTTCTGCGCGCGGATGCCGGCCTGGAAGGCATGCTTGAGCATGCCCATCTCGGTCACGGTGTCGGCCAGCTCGACCATTTCAGACTTGGCCCCGCGGCCAGTGACGATCACATGCTGCATCGGCGGCCGGGCCTGGAGGTCGGACAGGACCTGGTCAATGTCGAGGTAGCCGTGCTTGAGGGCGATGTTCAGCTCATCCAGCACCACGAACTGCACGCTGGGGTCCTGCAGCAGCTGACGGGACACCGCCCAGGCGGCTTCGGCGGCGGCGATGTCGCGCTGGCGGTCCTGGGTTTCCCAGGTGAAGCCTTCGCCCATCACGTGGTAGCGCACCTGCTCAGGGAAGCGGCGGAAGAACAGCTCTTCACCGGTGCTGTTGCGGCCTTTGATGAACTGCACCACACCACACTGCATGCCATGGCCCAGGGCCCGCGCAAGCATGCCGAAGGCCGAGCTGCTCTTGCCTTTGCCATTGCCAGTCAGCACCAGCAGCAGGCCGCATTCGTTGGGGGAGTTGGCGATACGTTCGTCGATGACTGCCTTCTTGCGCTGCATGCGCGCCAAGTGGCGTTCGTCGCGTTCGGTGGGTTCGCTCATCAGGGTTCTCCGCTGGCTGTCACCACGGCAACGCGCGGCAATAAAGAGTAGGCAGGCAGACGGAGAACGCGCAGGGGCCATGGCAAGGGGCCAAGGTGCACCGCGCATCACCCTCCGTGATGCCGTTGGCAGATATCAGGCCGGTCTCCGGGCTTGTGAGGGGGCCTTGGCCCTGGCCTGCGCGCCTTCCCGGGTAAACACCCAGTGGCCCTGCGCGGCCGCGACTCACTTACCGTTGCGGGGGCAGCGCCGGACTCGCGCCATGCTGGCGCCCACCGGCTTCCCAGTTTCACCCTGCCCAGTCGGGGCTGGCAGGGCACCTGAAACACGCGCGAAGGTTAGAGGGTTGTACCGGGAGCGTCAATCGGAGTGGGAAGGGAGTGCATACTTGCAAAGAGGCGACGCTGGCCAATTCTCCAGGCTGTGCCAAACTGATAGCACATAGCCATCACGCTCAACTGTACGCCACTACAATGACAAAAGGAGAGTGCAGCATGCGAGGCCACCTCATCAACAACCCGAACCTGGAGTTCCTTGGCCCGGTGCTGGAACGCTGGGTCGACTGCATTGACCGCTGCAACCAGTTTTACGGCGATGGCGAGGCACCTTACTGGCACGGCGCGGCTGCCAATGCCGGGGTGCTGGCAGCCGCGGCGTGGGAGGCTGAGCTGGCGGCATTACAGCAGTTTGCCGGCAAGAAGCAGCGCGATGAAGGTGACCATGAGGGGCGCTGTGATCTGTCGATCAGCAGTGCTGACCAAGTGCTGTACCTGAGCGTGGGTCAGCGGTGGCCAAGGCTGGCGAAGCTGGACATGGCAGCTGCATTGCAGGAAACCGCCGTGCGCGCCCGGCAGGTGGCCTACCCCAGCCAGTTGAAGGCGGGGGCTTTGTTCATCAGCCCATGGAAGGCTGGCCAGCACGCCAGCCCTGAAGAGTTGCAGGACATGGTCGACGACTTGCAGAAACACAGCGCGTGCGCGGTGGCCTGGTACTTCCCGTATGCGTACCGCAAGTTGCATAACGAGCTGGGGCAGTACTTTCCGGGGGTGGCGTTGTTGCTGAAGCAGGCTTGAAACAACGTGGGCGTTGAAACCGCATA
>NZ_AEWE02000046.1:0-264 GCF_000190455.2 Pseudomonas sp. TJI-51 | reverse complement strand
TACGGCGGGTTACTTTGGTCTTGGCCAAAGTAACCAAAGCCGCCCGCTCCCGTCATCCGGCCCCTACGCTTCGCTCCAGGGTCCCCTCGCTACGGGCATGCTCCTGAAGTCGCAATCTGCAGCGCCTGAACTACCGCGCGCTTAGAAGCAAAAGCAAAAAGCAGAAGCAACAGCAGCGCTTTCGTGGGTTTCGCACCACGCAACCAAACCCCGCACAGCTTTTGATCTGGCTGTTGATCTTGATCTTGATCTGGATCTTGATCT
>NZ_AEWE02000045.1:0-116618 GCF_000190455.2 Pseudomonas sp. TJI-51 | reverse complement strand
CATTGAATTTCAAGGAGTTTTTCGTTCCGTTGTCGCTGGAAGTGGGGCGCATTATAAGGGGATTCGAGAGGGCGTCAACCTTTAATTTCAAGAAAACCCTAAAAAGCAAAACGGGGAGGCCTACCGGCCTCCCCGCTCCCCCTCACCCCTTACAAGCTTGGGAACGCAAACTGCGATGCTTCATGGCTGGCCCGCTGCGGCCAACGCTGGGTAATTGCCTTGCGACGGGTATAGAAGCGCACCCCGTCCGGCCCGTACGCATGCAGGTCACCGAACAACGAACGTTTCCAACCACCAAAGCTGTGATACGCCACCGGCACCGGCAGCGGAACATTGACCCCCACCATGCCCACTTCGATTTCGTCGCAGAACAAACGCGCGGCCTCACCGTCACGGGTGAAGATGCACGTGCCGTTGCCATATTCATGATCGTTGATCAGTTGCATGGCCTGTTCCAGGCTGTTGACCCGCACCACGCACAGTACCGGGCCGAAAATCTCTTCTTTATAGATACGCATCTCTGGCGTGACCTTGTCGAACAAGGTACCGCCCACGAAGTAGCCATCTTCATTCCCGGCCACTCGGAAGCCACGGCCATCCACCACCAGCTCGGCCCCCGCTGCAACGCCCTCATCGATGTAGCCCACCACCTTGTCACGCGCAGCGGCAGTGACCAGTGGCCCCATGTCCAGACCGCACGAAGTGCCTGCACCAATCTTCAAGGCTTTGATCTGCGGTTGCAGCTTGGCGATCAGCGCATCAGCCACCTGGTCACCCACGCACACCGCCACCGAAATGGCCATGCAGCGCTCGCCACACGAACCGTAGGCCGCCCCCATCAGTGCGCTGACCGCGTTATCCAGGTCGGCGTCCGGCATCAGTACCGCATGGTTCTTGGCACCACCCAGGGCTTGCACGCGCTTGCCGCGCTTGGTGCCCTCGGCATAGATGTACTCGGCAATCGGCGTAGAACCCACAAAACTGAGCGCTTTCACTTCCGGCGCTTCGATCAACGCATCCACCGCTTCCTTGTCACCGTGCACCACGTTGAGGATGCCCTTCGGCAGACCGGCCTCCAGCAGCAACTGGGCGATGAACAGGGTGGAGCTAGGGTCACGTTCGGACGGCTTGAGAATGAAGGCGTTACCACAGGCAATCGCCAGCGGGTACATCCACAGCGGCACCATGGCCGGGAAGTTGAACGGCGTAATACCGGCAACCACACCCAACGGCTGGAAATCAGACCAGGCATCGATGTTCGGGCCCACGTTGCGGCTGTACTCGCCTTTGAGCACTTCAGGCGCGGCGCAGGCAAACTCGACGTTCTCGATACCACGCTTCAGTTCGCCAGCGGCGTCTTCCAGCGTCTTGCCATGCTCTTCGCTGATCATTTGCGAAATGCGCGCTTCATTCTGCTCCAGCAGTTGCTTGAAGCGGAACATCACCTGAGCCCGCTTGGCCGGTGGCGTATTGCGCCAAGCCGGGAACGCCGCCTTGGCCGAATCAATCGCTTCCTGCACGGTCGCGCGGCTGGCCAGCTCGACTTTGCGCACGGCCTGGCCGGTGGATGGGTTGAAGACATCGGCGGTGCGCTCACCCTTGGTAACCAGCTCGCCGTGAATCAGGTGCTGAACAATGCTCATGCAAAACTCCAGATGAAGAAGGTAGAGGCCGGCGCGCGTCTGCGCACGCGCCGCGCAGCAAAATCAGAAAGATCAGTCGATCAGGTTCAGGGTTTCGCCGACAGCGTCGAACAGGCGGTCCAGTTCATGCGGCTGTGTGTTGAAGGTTGGGCCGAACTGCAAGGTGTCGCCACCAAAGCGTACATAGAAGCCCGCGCGCCACAGTTTCATCGCCGCTTCGTAAGGGCGAACAATGGCATCACCGTCACGGGCGGCGATCTGGATCGCGCCAGCCAGGCCATAGTTACGGATATCGACGACGTTCTTGGTGCCCTTCACGCCGTGCAGCAGCTTTTCGAAGTGCGGTGCCAGCTCGGCGGAGGCCTGCACCAGGTTTTCCTTCTGCAGCAGGTCCAAGGCAGCGATACCCGCGGCACAGGCCACCGGGTGGGCCGAGTAGGTATAACCGTGCGGGAACTCCACGGCGTACTCTGGCGTTGGCTGGTCCATGAAGGTCTGGTAGATCTCGCTGCTGGCAATCACCGCGCCCATCGGAATGGCGCCGTTGGTCACCTGCTTGGCGATGCACATCAGGTCCGGGGTTACGCCGAAGGCCTGCGAGCCGGTCATGGCGCCCATGCGGCCGAAGCCGGTAATCACCTCGTCGAAGATCAGCAGAATGTTGTGCTGGGTGCAGATTTCACGCAGGCGCTTGAGGTAACCCTTAGGCGGCGGCAGCACACCGGCGGAACCGGCCATGGGCTCGACGATCACCGCGGCGATATTGGACGCGTCGTGCAGCTCGATCAGTTTGAGCATTTCTTCGGCAAGGGCGATGCCACCCTCTTCGGGCATGCCTTTGGAGAACGCGTTCACCGGCAATACGGTATGAGGCAGGTGGTCGACATCCAGCAGTTGGCCGAACATCTTGCGGTTGCCATTGACCCCACCCAGGCTGGTGCCGGCGATGTTCACGCCGTGGTAGCCGCGGGCACGGCCGATGATCTTGGTCTTGGTCGCCTGGCCTTTCAGGCGCCAGTAGGCCCGCACCATCTTCAGCGCGGTGTCGGCGCACTCGGAGCCCGAGTTGGTATAGAAGACGTGGTTCAGGTTACCTGGCACCAGGTCGGCGATCTTTTCCGCCAGCTGGAACGACAATGGGTGGCCGAACTGGAACGCCGGGGAGTAATCGAGCGTGCCCAACTGGCGGGTCACCGCGTCGGTGATTTCCTTGCGGGTGTGCCCGGCGCCGCAGGTCCACAGGCCGGAAAGCGCGTCAAAGATCCTGCGCCCCTGGTCATCGACCAGGTGGTTGCCATCGGCCGCCACGATCAGGCGCGGGTCGCGCTGGAAGTTGCGGTTGGCCGTGTACGGCATCCAGTGGGCGTCAAGCTTGAGCTGGCTGGCGATACCCACGGGGGCGGTTTCAGGCATGTTCATCGGCGGTTCCTCGAAAGACGATCAGGCAACGATGGAGGTGGTTGCAGCTAAGTTGGCACGCGGATAGAGTCTGAAAAAGCCTACATTTCTAATCTTCACACAGGCCGCTACTAAACTAATGAGCAGACGCCCCGATCCACTTGCGCAGGTCAGCGACTTCGACATCCGCCTGCTGAAGATCTACCGCAGCGTAGTCGAATGCGGTGGTTTTTCGGCCGCCGAGAACGTGCTGGGCATCGGCCGCTCGGCCATCAGCCAGCAAATGAACGACCTCGAGCAACGCCTGGGGCTGCGCCTGTGCCAGCGCGGCCGCGCCGGTTTCTCGCTGACCGAGGAAGGCCGCGAGGTCTACCATTCAGCCCTGCAACTGCTCAGCGCACTGGAAAGCTTCCGTACCGAGGTCAATGGCCTGCACCAGCATCTGCGCGGCGAGCTGAACATCGGCCTGACCGATAACCTGGTCACCCTGCCGCACATGCGCATCACCCATGCCCTGGCCGAACTCAAGGACCGTGGCCCCGATGTGCGCATCCAGATCCGCATGATCGCGCCCAGCCAGGTCGAACACGGCGTGCTCGACGGCAGCCTGCATGTAGGCGTGGTGCCACAGACCAGCCCGCTTTCGGGCCTGGAATATCAACCGTTGTACAGCGAGCGTTCCTTGCTGTACTGCGCGGTCGGTCACCCACTGTTCTATGCCGACGACCAGCAGATCGACGACGAGCGCCTCAACAGCCAGGAAGCCATCACCCCCACGTTCCGCCTGCCGGCCGAAATCCAGGCGCATTACCAGGCGCTGCACTGCACGGCCAGTGCTTCGGACCGGGAGGGCATGGCGTTTCTCATCCTTACCGGGCGCTACATCGGTTACCTGCCCGACCACTACGCCACGTTCTGGGTCCAGCAGGGCCGCTTGCGGGCACTCAAACCGCGCGAGCGCTTCTACGACCTGAGCCTGAGCTGGGTGACACGCAAAGGCAGGCGACCCAACCTGGTCCTGGAAAGCTTTCTCGACAGCCTGGCTGCGACACGCTGATGCCTGTCTCTGCCGCAAACGCTTGTCACCTTGGCACAGGCAGGTAATCTTGTCCGACAGCCGCAGCCACTGACCCGTACGGAATCGTCCATGACCCTAGAAGTCCCTGCGCATCGCCTATCCGCCTCGGGCAAGCCCGCGGGCCGCATCCGCCAGAAGAACGAACAGGCCATTATCCAGGCCGCCGAAGACGAGTTTGCCCGCCATGGCTTCAAGGGCACCAGCATGAACACCATTGCTCTGAAGGCAGGCTTACCCAAGGCCAACCTGCATTATTACTTCACCAACAAGCTGGGCCTCTACATTGCCGTGCTCAGCAACATCATCGAGCTGTGGGACAGCACCTTCAACGCCCTGAGCGTCGAGGACGACCCCGGTGCAGCACTGAGCCAGTACATTCGCACCAAGATGGAGTTCTCGCGGCGCAACCCCCAGGCATCGCGTATTTTCGCCATGGAAGTGATCAGCGGCGGCACCTGCCTGACCGAGTACTTCAGTGCCGACTACCGCGAATGGTTCCGTGGCCGCGCAGCCGTATTCGAGGCGTGGATGGATGCCGGCAAGATGGACCGGGTAGACCCCGTGCATCTGATATTCCTGCTATGGGGCAGCACCCAGCACTATGCCGATTTCGCCACCCAGATATGCCAGGTTACCGGCCGTAGCCGCCTGACCAAGCAAGACATGGAAGAAGCGAGCAACAACCTTATCCACATCATTCTCAAGGGCTGCGGCATCAAGCCGGCTGCCTGACCCACATTTATGCCCTCTACCCTGCTCGACCTCTGCGAATACCGCGAGGAAATCCGTAAAAGCCGCTTCATCACCCTGGCCGGGCCGGTCACCAGTGCCGCCGAAGCGATGAGCTTCATCGAACGCCACAGCGACCTGGCCGCCACCCATAACTGCTGGGCCTGGAAGCTCGGCGCGCAGTACCGCAGCAGCGACGACGGCGAACCCGGTGGCACTGCCGGGCGGCCCATCCTGGCCGCGATCGAGGCGCAGGACTGCGATCAGGTCGTGGTGCTGGTGATTCGCTGGTACGGTGGTATCCAGCTGGGTACGGGCGGCCTGGCCAGGGCCTACGGTGGGGGCGCCAACAAATGCCTGCAACAGGCCCCCAAGCGGCTGCTGGTGCAGCGCAGCGAGTTCGCCTGCAGTTGCAGCTTCAGCGAACTGGCACTGGTAAAACTGCGCCTGGCCGAGGTCGATGGGCTGGTGCTCGACGAGCAGTTCACAGCCAATGGCGTGGACCTGTTGATCGCTCTGGGTGAAGCCCACCTCGCAGCGTTGCAGCAGCAACTGGCCGACCTTAGCCGCGGGCGTATACTGCTGCAAGCGCGCTGAATCTGCCCACAACTGCTGTGGGCCTGCCTGTGGATAAGCTTGGGGCATCATGCTGCAAGCCAGAGCAGGCATGGCCTCTAGCGCTTTGATCATTATTTGATCGGTACTACCGGCAGGCTCAAGGCATTGAATGAATTCAGGTTATCCCCAGCCTCACACCCGCCACAACCGGCAGGGTCAGCCCGTGTTTCACACATTAACTGTGGAGCAGCCTGTGGATAACCCGTGCGCCACCGTGCAAAGCCCCCAGCGGCACGGGGTTTACCGCTGCTGCACATTTTTTAACCACCTCCATCCGAAAAACCAACAAGGAGCGCCCCATGGCTGACGCAAAGCACGCACTTATCATCGGCGCCTCGCGCGGGCTCGGCCTGGGCCTGGTGCAACGCCTGCAGGAAGACGGCTGGAGCATTACCGCCACCGTCCGCAACCCTCAGCAGCCCGGAGCCCTGGCAGCTGTGCCTGGTGTGCACATCGAGCAACTGGAAATGAACGACACCGCCCAGCTCGATGGCCTGAAGCAACGCCTGCAAGGCCAGGTATTCGACCTGGTATTCGTCAACGCCGGGGTCATGGGCCCACTGCCGCAAGACCTTGAAAGCGTGCACAAAGACGCCATCGGCGACCTGTTCATGACCAATGCCGTGGCCCCGATTCGCGTCGCCCGCCGCCTGGTCGGCCAAGTTCGCAACGGCAGTGGCGTGCTGGCCTTCATGAGTTCGGTCCTGGGCAGCGTCACTGTCCCCGACGGCGGCGAACTCTGCTTGTACAAAGCCAGCAAGGCGGCGTTGAACTCGATGATCAACAGCTTCGTCGTCGAACAACAACGCCCCGACCTGTGCGTTCTGGCCATGCACCCTGGCTGGGTGAAGACCGACATGGGTGGCGAGCACGCAGAGATCGACGTGCTCACCAGCACCCGCGGCATGCTTGAACAAATCAAGGCGCAAAGCGGTACAGGCGGCCTGCGCTTCATCAATTACAAAGGCGAAACCCTGACCTGGTGATTCATCAGGTCGCAGCCCGGCCGGGCGCAATACCCGGCCAGCCCCTGTAGAATGCCGGCAACCGTACCTGATCGAGATATGCCCTTATGTATGACTGGTTGAACGCCCTGCCCAAGGCGGAGCTGCACCTGCACCTCGAAGGCTCGCTGGAGCCTGAGCTGCTGTTCGCCCTGGCCGAGCGCAACAAGATCGCCCTGCCATGGGCCGATGTGGAAACCCTGCGCGGGGCCTATGCCTTCAACAACCTCCAGGAGTTCCTGGACCTGTATTACCAGGGCGCCGATGTATTGCGCACCGAGCAGGACTTCTATGACCTGACCTGGGCCTACCTGCAGCGCTGCAAGGCGCAGAACGTGATCCATACCGAGCCGTTCTACGACCCGCAAACCCACACCGACCGGGGTATCCCCTTTGAAGTGGTGCTCAACGGTATCAACCAGGCGCTCAAGGATGGCCGCGAGCAGTTGGGCATCAGCAGTGGCCTTATCCTGAGCTTCCTGCGCCACCTGAGTGAAGAGGAGGCACAAAAAACCCTCGACCAGGCGCTGCCCTTCCGCGATGCGTTCATTGCCGTTGGCCTGGACAGCTCGGAAATGGGCCACCCACCCAGCAAGTTCCAGCGTGTATTCGACCGCGCGCGGAGCGAAGGCCTTGTTGCCGTCGCCCACGCTGGCGAAGAAGGCCCGCCCGAGTACATCTGGGAGGCGCTGGACCTGCTGCAGATCAAGCGAATCGACCACGGCGTACGCGCCATCGAAGACGAGCGGCTGATGCAGCGCATCATCGACGAACAGATCCCGTTGACCGTGTGCCCGCTGTCCAACACCAAGCTCTGCGTGTTCGACCACATGAGCCAGCACAACATCCTCGACATGCTCGAGCGTGGCGTGAAGGTCACGGTGAACTCGGACGACCCGGCGTACTTCGGCGGCTACGTCACGGAAAACTTCCACGCCCTGCACACTCACCTGGGCATGACCGAAGACCAGGCCCGCCGCCTGGCCCAGAACAGCCTGGACGCCAGGCTGTCCTGACGCGCGGCTCAACCCACCTGCAAGGTGGCAACGCGGGCTATGCGGTTGATCTGCTGGATGCCCAGCGCCGAGATATGCAATGCCCGCGTGTCCTCGGCCTCGCGCATCCAGCCAGATTGCAGGAACAGCCTGAACAAGGCCTGGCCCAACACGCCCCCCAGGTGCGGTGCCTGGTCGTTCCACTCGGTACAGCGGCAGATCACGCAGCCGCGCTGCTGGTGCGGCGCCAAGGCATCGATGTACACCCCTACCAGGGCCAGCTGCGCCCGCCCTTCATCGCTGACCATCAACAGGCGGCCACTGCCTTCCAGCCAGCCCGCGACCACCATGCGGTGGTATAGCTCACTGGCCAGCTCGCCCCCCAGGTGATCCCCACAGCGACGCGCCCGGCGCAGCGACATGGGCAGCGGTGACACCGGCGCCTTGGCCCGCTCCCCCCTGGCGCTTTCCAGTTGCACGCTGGCCAGCGCCTCTACCGCCGCCCCGACCTGCGGGGTAGCCAGGCGAAAATAGCGTTTGCGGCCACGGGCTTCATGCCTCAGCAGCCCAGCCGATGACAGCAACGACAAGTGCGCGCAAGCCGACGACGAGGTCAGGCCGGTCATCATCGCAAGCTCGTTGGCCAGGCGCGGCGTGCCGTCGATCAATGCCCACAACATGGCACTGCGCTTGGGGTCGGCCATCAGGCTGGCGATCTGGCTGATACTGCTGACTGCGTTCATGTCCCTGTAACTCCCTGCAAGTTCACTGTGTGGATGCGATGGCCAACCCTGGCAGGGAAGCACCTCTCGCTGGCACTGGCCTGGATCGCCAGTATAAGCCGCAGAAATGCTCAATCTGGCAGCCCCACAACGCCCAGTCCTCGTCGAAAAGCCAGTGGGTATACCTACCCATTGCAAGTCGGGAACAGGACCGATGCGACCGGCGAAAACCCTGCGCCTAGGCATTTCGGCCGGTTGCGGCAGGCGCTCGTAAACTCAGCAGGAAAAAAACCTTCGGCACGTTCGGACGTAGCCGACAGCCAGGTACTACAAGTAGCGCAAACTAAAGCGAACGTTCCCCCGGACTTGCAGGCATTGCGGCGCAACCGGCAAACACCCAATCAGGCACCGCCAGTCAGGCCAACGGGCCAGCGCATGGCAGACGGGAGCAGTAGCGCTAAACTGATGCCGCTCCCTTCTGGAGGTAAGCCGCGATGAAAATTGTCGTCAGCGCTTCGCGCCGAAACCCCGCCTGCCCTTGGCAGGTGAAGCTCGATCAGCATGTGATCGGTTTCCGCAGCGAGGCCGAGGCACGGGCCTTTGTCGCCACGCTGGAAACCCGCCTGCGCGCCCCGCACCCGCTCAAGCGCGAACCCTGGCCTGCAAACGGCGGGTCAGTAGCGCGGCACTGACTGCCAATACACCGCAAAGGCAGATCACCAGGGCCATCGGCAAGGCACTGCCATCGTGCAGCAGCCCCACCAGCGCCGCTGCGCCCGCCGCCACGCTGAACTGGACACAACCCATCAGCGCCGAGGCACTGCCGGCACGCGCGCCCTGGCCGCTCATGGCGCAAGCCGAGGCATTGGGGATGATGCAACCGAGGCTGGCAATGCAGGTGAACAACGGCACCAGCAGCGGCCACAACGCGGTCGGCCGCAACGCCGCCACCCCGAGCAGCGCCAGCCCGGCCCCCAGGTACAGCCACACGGCACGGGCCAGCAGGAAGGCCGGCCCACGCTTGGCCAGCAAGCGGGCGTTCACCTGCGCCACCAGGATAAAGCCCGCTGCGTTGGCACCAAACAGCCAGCCATAGTGCTCGGCTGGCACGCCGTACAGCTTGATGAACACGAAAGGTGAACCGGCGATGTAGGCGAACATGCCGGCAATGGCGATACCGCCCGTCACCGCATGGCCGAGGAACACCCGGTCTGCCAGCAGGCGCAGGTACTGGCGCAAAGCGCCGGACAAGGGCTGGCGCGGCATGTCCTCAGGCATGCTCTCCGGCAATCCCAGGCTTACCGCCAACAGGCAAGCGGCACTGAACAGGCCCAGGGTAAGGAAAATCGATTGCCAGCCGGCCACATTCACCAGCACCCCACCCAGCATCGGCGCCAGGATCGGGGCCAGGCCCATGACCAGCATCAACTGCGAGAACACCTTGGCCGAGGCGACCGGGTCGCACTTGTCGCTGACGATGGCCCGCGACAGCACCATGCCCGCACAACCGCCAAGGGCCTGGACGAAGCGTGCCAGCACCAGGGTGTCGAGGTTGGGGGCATAGGCACAGGCCAGCGACGCCAGGGTGAACACGGTCACGCCAAACATCAGCGGTTTGCGCCGGCCAAAACGGTCAGCCACTGGGCCGTAAGCCAACTGGCCGATGGACAAGCCAAGGAAATAGGCGGCCAATGTGGCCTGGACGTGTTTTTCGTCGGTGGCGAACGCCTGCGCCATGGCCGGGAAGGCCGGCAGGTAGAAGTCGATCGCCAAGGGCCCGAACGCACTGAGTGCGCCCAGGATGAGCAACATTCGCAGGTTCATCAGGAATCCATAGCAGGCTAAGCAAGTAGATGATTCTACCTGCTGTCGCCCCTAGGAATGTGAAAACATTTGCAACAAACCTAGGCCCTGTCGCGATGGGCCGCACAGCGGCACCATCGTCAGGGCCTCAACCCAAAACCCGGGTCGACACCTGTTACCCCACCTCAGCCTGATACCCTTCCTCGCGGATGGCCGCCAGAACCTGCTCCTGCACCAACTCACTCTGCACCCGCACCTGCTTGGCCGCCAGGTCGACTTCTACCTTGGCGGACGCATCCAGCTGCTGCACTGCCCGCGTCACGGCCTTTACACAGTGGCCACAGGTCATGCCTTGTACATTGAACACTTGCATAGGGTTGCCTCCTTCAGGTTTTCCACGAGTTTCAAGCTTGCCATCAGGGCAAGGTCAAGTGCCGCGTGGAACAGCTGGGGTGGAAATCCGCACGCGCGTCGGCCAAGCTGCGCCTTTGACGATCAGCCAAGCAGGAGATTTTTCATGTTCAGGGCAGCATTGGGCGTCGTCGGGTTGGTCAGCGCACTGGCTGTGGTGCCACCGGCCAGCGCAGAGGACAACTCGGCCTACAGCGTACTGATCATTTCCCGGGAGCGCCTGGAAGTGGCTACCAGCTGTGAAATCGGGGTGTACCTCAATGATCAGCTTTCCGGGCGGGTGTTTCAGGAGCAGTCCACCTCGTTCAACCTGCCGCCTGGCCCGGTCGATGTGCGCCTGCGCCGGTTGCCTGGGCAAACCTCGGGTTGCGCGCCAGGCATCGAGGACCAACGCAGCACACGTTTGAACCTGCAGGCGGGCCAGATCAACAAATATCGCATCACCATGGGTCAATATGGGCTGGAATTGAAGCGCGCCGATCTAGGCTATTGACCTTCCCCGCATGGCAAGGTTGATGCTGGAGCCCTGTCCAAGGAGGAGAGCCATGCCCGCATCCACCACCTATGACCTGCCGATCTCCGGCATGACCTGCGCCAGCTGTGCTGGCCGGGTCGAGCGCGCATTGCGCAAGGTCAGCGGCGCTGAACACGTCAGCGTCAACCTCACCACTGAAAAAGCCCGTGTCCAGGCCCCGGCCGACCGCCTGCCAGCCTTGGTCGATGCGGTACGCGAAGCCGGCTACGGCGTGCCCACGCGCACGCTGGAACTGCAGATCGGCGGCATGACCTGCGCCAGTTGCGTGGGCCGCGTGGAGCGGGCCCTTGGCAAAGTGCCCGGAGTGGAGCGGGTGAGTGTCAACCTGGCCAATGAACGTGCCCACCTTGAAGTGCTGGCCGCCCTCGACGACAACCTGCTGATCGAAACAGTACACAAGGCCGGCTACAGCGCCAGCGTGCCGCAAGCCGCCATAGACGAGCAGGCCACCGCCCAGCGCCGCCTGCGTAACGAACGCCTGGCAGTGGCTGCAGCATTGCTGCTGGCGCTGCCTTTGGTGCTGCCCATGCTGGTGCAGCCATTCGGCCTGCACTGGATGCTGCCCGCCTGGGCGCAATTCCTGCTGGCCACCCCTGTGCAGTTCATTCTCGGCGCCCGCTTTTATATCGCCGCCTGGAAAGCCGTGCGTGCCGGCGCCGGCAACATGGACCTGCTGGTTGCCCTGGGGACCAGCGCCGGTTACGGCCTGAGCCTCTACGAATGGGCCCAGCCCCCCGCCGGCATGGCCCCGCACCTGTACTTCGAGGCCTCGGCGGTGGTGATCGCCCTGGTGCTGCTGGGCAAGTACCTGGAAAGCCGTGCCAAACGCCAGACCGCCAGCGCCATTCGCGCGCTCGAGGCACTGCGCCCGGAGCGCGCAGTGCGCGTGGTTGGCGACCGGGAAGAAGATGTGGCGATCGCCCAGCTGCGCCTGGGCGACCTGGTGCTGGTCAAGCCCGGCGAGCGCTTTCCGGTCGATGGCGTGGTCGAGGATGGCAGCAGCCATGCCGATGAAGCCCTGATCAGCGGCGAGAGCCTGCCAGTGCCCAAACAACCCGGCGACAGCGTCACCGGTGGCGCCATCAATGGCGAAGGCCGGTTGCTGGTACGTACCGAAGCCCTGGGCACCGAGACCGTGCTGGCGCGCATCATCCGCCTGGTGGAAGACGCGCAGGCCGCCAAGGCGCCGATCCAGAAGCTGGTCGACCGGGTCAGCCAGGTATTCGTCCCCGCCGTGCTGGTACTGGCGCTGCTGACCCTGCTCGGCTGGTGGCTGGCTGGCGCGGCGCTGGAAACCGCCCTGATCAACGCCGTGGCCGTGCTGGTCATCGCCTGCCCTTGCGCCCTTGGCCTGGCCACACCCGCAGCGATCATGGCCGGTACCGGCGTCGCCGCCCGCCACGGCATCCTCATCAAGGATGCCGAGGCGCTGGAGCGCGCGCATGCGGTGAACCGTGTGGTGTTCGACAAGACCGGTACCCTGACCTCGGGCAGCCCGCGGGTAGTCCACAGCAAGGCCCTGGTCGGCGACAGCGCCAGCCTGCATCGCCTGGCCGGCGCCCTGCAACGGGGCAGTGAACACCCGTTGGCCAAGGCGGTGCTGCAGGCCTGCACCGAGCAAGGCCTGCAGGTACCCAGCGTCAGCGACAGCCAGTCGCTCACCGGGCGCGGCATTGCCGGGCGTGTCGAAGGCCGTGAGCTGGCACTGGGCAACCGCCGCCTGCTCGATGAAAGCGGGCTGCAGCCCGGCGGCCTGGCCGACAAGGCACGCGCCTGGGAAGCCGAGGGGCGTACCCTGTCGTGGCTGATCGAACGCGGTCAGCAAACACAGGTGCTGGGCCTGTTCGCCTTTGGTGACAGCCTCAAGC
The DNA here is from genome assembly GCF_000190455.2 of Pseudomonas sp. TJI-51. Taxonomy (NCBI): domain Bacteria; kingdom Pseudomonadati; phylum Pseudomonadota; class Gammaproteobacteria; order Pseudomonadales; family Pseudomonadaceae; genus Pseudomonas; species Pseudomonas sp. TJI-51. The sequence goes on along the minus strand of NZ_AEWE02000045.1, from coordinate 103,814 downwards.
CCGGGGCCGCCGAGGCCATCGACACCCTGCATGCGCAGCACATCAGCAGCCATCTGCTGACTGGCGATAACCGGGGTAGCGCCAAGGTGGTCGCCGAAGCCTTGGGCATCGACGATGTGCACGCCGAAGTGCTGCCGGCCGACAAGGCCGCAACTGTGGCGGCCCTCAAGCAGGCTGGCGTGGTCGCCATGGTCGGCGACGGCATAAACGACGCGCCGGCGTTGGCCGCCGCCGACATCGGCATCGCCATGGGGGGTGGCACCGACGTGGCGATGCAGGCAGCCGGCATCACCTTGATGCGCGGCGACCCGCGGCTGGTGCCCGCTGCCCTGGAAATCAGCCGCAAGACCTACGCCAAGATCCGCCAGAACCTGTTCTGGGCATTCATCTACAACCTGATCGGTATCCCGCTGGCTGCACTGGGCTACCTCAACCCGGTACTGGCGGGCGCCGCCATGGCCTTGTCCAGCGTCAGCGTGGTCAGCAACGCGCTGTGGCTGAAAGCCTGGAAACCCGCCCGCGCCCCCCAGGAGGCAAAATGAACATTGGCCAGGCCGCCCGCCGCAGCGGGCTCAGCACCAAGATGATCCGTTACTACGAATCCATCGGCCTGCTCAAGCCGGCCACGCGCAGCGACAATGGCTACCGCCTGTACCGGGACGAGGACTTGCACAGCCTGGCGTTCATCAAGCGCTCACGCGACCTGGGGTTTTCCCTGGAAGAAGTGGGCAAGCTGCTGACGCTGTGGCAAGACCGCCAGCGGGCCAGCGCCGATGTGAAGGCCTTGGCGATGCAGCATATCGATGAGCTGAACCGGCGCATCGAGGAACTGGTCAGCCTGCGCAACACCCTTGGCGAGCTGGTATCCCACTGCCAAGGGGACGACCGCCCGGACTGCCCGATCCTCAGCGACCTGGCCAATGGCACCGCTGGCAACTGCTGCCACTAGCGCTTGGTATGCCAAAAGCGTCCATTCACGACCGAATAGTCACCAATCACGACTTTATCCAATAAATACGGGCGCTTCAGCTACATAAAACCCGGCTGCTGCCGATGCACTGGTTACCTGCCTCGTGTGTCGACTAAAACAATTCCGGGAGCGTCGATGAGCATCAAACAGAAACTGACCTGGGCATTCGCGGTCATCGCCGGTTTGCCCATCGTGCTGGTGGCCACCCTGGTGGTCCTTAACCTGCGTGGCGAAGCCCGCGATGAATTTCTTGACGGCAGCAGCCGGGAAATCCGCCAGGTCAGCAACGCGATGAACATCTTCTTCCAGGGCATCAACCAGAACGTCGAGTACCTGGCCGCGCAACCGATGGTGGCCGCCACAGGCAGCAACCTGAACAAGTTCCTGAGTGCCAACCCGTCCTACGAGCTGGGCGATCAGGACAAGCAAGTGCTGGACTTCTTCACCCGCCTGGCAGATTCGCACCCCAACTATGCCTACGTGTCCTACGGCGTCAATGACGGCGGTTACATCGGCTGGCCAGCCGGGCAGAAGTTCGTCAACTACGACCCACGCACACGGCCGTGGTACCAATTGGCCATGGCCAACCCGGGCAAGACCGTGCGCACCGGCGCCTATTACTGGGCTGCCGATGACGCGGTGCTCATCAGTACCGTGCGCACGGTAGCCAACCAGTTGGGCAACCCCGGCGGTGTGGTCAACATCGACGTTTCGCTCAAAGGCCTGACCGAGATCGTCAAGCAGATCAAGCTGGGCGAGAGCGGCTTCCTGATGCTGGTGGAAAGCAACGGCAACGTGATGGTCGACCCACGCGACGCCAGCCACAACTTCAAGCAACTGGCCAGTTTTGGCGACGGCTATGCCGAGTTGGCCAAGGCCGGCAAGGGCCTGGTCGAAGTCGAGCTCAATGGTGTGCGCTACATGGCCAACGTCTACCCCGACGAGCGCCTGGGCTGGACCTTCATCGGCCTGATCGAGCAAGGCGAAGTGATGCAGACCACTACCCGCCTGACCTGGCTGATCGGCGTGGTCGCCTTGGTCCTGGCCGCCCTGTTCGCCGTGGTCGGCGCCGCCTTCGCCAAACTGATCGTGCGCCCGATCAACAGCGTCACCAACGGACTGGAAGACATTGCCCAGGGTGAGGGCGACCTGACCCGCAGCCTGGAAATTCGCGGCCGCGACGAAACCGCCCAGCTGGCCAACTGGTTCAACCAGTTCCTCGGTGCCATTCGCAGCCTGATCCAGCATATAGGTGCGGCGGCCAGCAAGATCCTCAGCACCTCGCACAGCTCGACCCAGGTGTCCAGCAACATGGCCGAAGCGGCCGGCCGCCAGCGCGAGGCGGTGGACATGGTGTCCACCGCCTTCCACGAGATGGTTGCCACCGCCAACGAAGTGGCGCGCTCGTGCAGCCAGGCGGCCCAGTCTGCGGACAGCGGCCAGCAACAGGCCCGTGAAGGTCAGCAGCAGATCGATGCGGCGGTCCACAGCGTTGACCGCCTGAGCCAGGAAATCGAGCAGTCGGCGCAGTCGATCCAGCAACTGGAGCGTGACAGCAATGCCATCCAGTCGATCCTCGGCACCATTCGCTCGATTGCCGAGCAGACCAACCTGCTGGCCCTGAACGCCGCCATCGAGGCCGCGCGGGCCGGCGAGCAAGGCCGTGGCTTTGCCGTGGTAGCCGATGAAGTGCGGGCGCTGGCCAAGCGCACGGCCGACTCCACCGCAGAAATCGACGGTTTGCTGGGCAACCTGGCCAACCGCACCTCCGAGGTGGCTGCACAGATGCACGCCAGCCTGGAAGTTTCGCAGCAGTCGGTCAGCCGTATCGGCCTGGCCCGCGACAGTTTCGGGCAGATCCGCGAGTCGGTGGACGTGATCCGTGACATGAACACGCAGATTGCAACCGCAGCCGAGGAACAGCACCAGGTAGCCGAAGATATCAACCGCCACATCAGCCAGATTCATGGGGATGCGCAGTTGGTGGCCGAGTTGGCCCAGGCAGCACGCCAGGATTCGGAAAGCCTGGCCGGGTTGTCCAATGAACTGGACGTACTGGTGCGCAGGTTCCGCACCTGACAAGGCGCCGGTGCAGGCCGCCCCGTACCGGGGCGGCTTCAGCTACACATAGGCCAGCACCGGCAACCCCTGGTCAGAGCCTCAACTCCCCCGGCGTTGCCCCAAACAGCTGCTTGAACGCCGCAATGTACGCGGAAGTGGAATCATACCCACAACCCAGCGCCGCCTCGGTCACGCTCTCCCCCGCCTCCAGCAAGGCCAGCGACGACAGCAAGCGCATGCGCTGGCGCCAGTTGCGAAAGCTCAAGCCGGTTTCACGCTGGAACAGGCGCATCAGCGTTTTTTCGGAACACCCCAGCTGCCGCGCCCATTGCTGCAAGGTCTGCGCCTGGTCGGGTGCGGCGATCAAGCCATTGCACAGCGCCAGCAAACCCGGGTGGCGCGGCAACGGCAAGGAAAAGCCGACTTCCGGCAGGGTTCGTAACTGGTCGAGCAGCACCGCCACCAGCCGCGCCTGAGCACTATCGCCCTCAGGGTAATCGGCTGGGTACAGGCAGAACTGCTTGATCAACTCACGCGCCAGCGGCGTCACCTCCAATACCCGACACTGCGGGGCAGCCCAGGGGCAGGCGTCCCGGCGTACATACAGGCTGCGCATCTCGGCCTGCATCGAGGTCACCACCGCATGCTCGGCGTCAGCCGGGATCCACACCCCCCACTGCGGTGGCGCAAAGTAGCTGCCTGCGTCGGTGTAAACACCCAGCACGCCGCTGATAGCGTAGGAGAACTGTACCCAGTCGTGCTGGTGGCGTGTGGTCCAGGAACCGGCGCCCAGGCTTTCGGCACGTGCGTACAGTGGCCTGGGCAACTGCTTGAGTTCAGGAATGGGACGGGGTTGTCCGATGATCGGCATGGCGGCTTCTGTTAGTGCTGACCAGACAAGCCTAACAGTTACGATCAACGCCTGCGGGATATCTGCCGCCTGCCGCGCGGGCATGCCTGCCAAACAGACGGCGGTTCTTCACCGCTCGACGATGACCGTGACCCCTTGCCCGCCCGCCGCACAAATGGAAATCAAGCCGCGCCCCTTCCCTGCCGTTGCCAGCAATTTCGCCAGGTTGGCCAGTATTCGCCCGCCGGTCGCGGCAAACGGGTGCCCGGCAGCCAGCGAACTGCCCTTGACGTTGAGCTTGCTGCGGTCGATGGCCCCCAACGGCGCATCCAGCCCCAGCCGCTCACGGCAGTACCCAGCGTCTTCCCAGGCCTTGAGCGTACACAACACCTGGGCCGCAAAGGCTTCGTGGATTTCGTAGTAGTCAAAGTCCTGCAAGGTCAGGCCATTGCGTGCCAGCAAGCGTGGCACTGCATACGCCGGTGCCATCAGCAGCCCCTCGCGGCCAGTGACGAAGTCCACTGCTGCGGTTTCACCATCGACCAGGTAGGCCAGCACCGGTAACCCCTGTTGCGCGGCCCACTCTTCACTGGCCAGCAGCACCAGCGACGCACCATCGGTCAAGGGCGTGGAATTGCCTGCCGTCAACGTACCCTGGCCACTGCGGTCGAAGGCCGGCTTGAGCTTGGCCAACTGCTCCAGTGTCAGGTCCGCGCGCAGGTTGTTGTCGCGCATCAGCGACAGAAATGGTGTCAGCAGGTCATCGTGCCAACCTTCGGCATAGGCAGCCGCCAGCCGCTGGTGGCTGAGCAACGCCAACTCGTCCTGGGCAGCCCGGCCAATCTTCCAGGCCTGGGCCATGCGTTCGCAATGCTCGCCCATCGACAACCCGGTGCGCGGCTCGCCGTTGCGTGGCAACTCAGGACGCAGATGGTGCGGGCGCAACTGCAGAAAAGGCTTGAGCCGTTCGCCCAGGTTTTTGCCACGGTTGGCCTGCAGCAGGATATGACGCAGGCCTTCGTTGACCGCAATCGGCGCATCCGACGTGGTGTCCACGCCACCGGCAATGCCGCTGTCGATCTGCCCCAGCGCAATCTTGTTGGCCACCAGCAGCGCCGCCTCCAGGCCGGTGCCGCAAGCTTGCTGGAGGTCGTAGGCAGGGGTTTGCGGCGAAAGCCGCGAACCCAGCACACATTCGCGGGTCAGGTTCATGTCGCGGGACTGCTTGAGCACCGCGCCAGCGACCACCTCACCCAAGCGCAGCCCATGCAGGCGATAGCGCTCGATCAGCCCTTCGAGGGCCGCGGTCAGCATCGCCTGGTTGCTGGCGGTGGCGTAGGCCCCATTGGAGCGGGCAAAGGGAATTCGGTTGCCGCCCAAGATCGCGACCCGGCGAAGTGAACGCATATGCCTGTTCCTCCTGAAACAAATTGAACCGTACTGCCTGGGTGTTCTTACCCTGGTCGAACGACCATGCCACAAACTTGGTCCACACTTTCAAGCTTGCCTTTGCGGAGACCTACTCATGAGCGATCGCTACCTCGGTTTTGCCAACTCCAACCTTGGCCGCCGCTTGGTGGATGCCCTGGGCCTGCCACGCCCTGCGCCTCTGGAGCGCTGGCAGGCTGGCCGCCTGCGCCCGGTGGAGGGGGCGCTGGTGCTGGGCGGCGGCCCCCTGGCAGGCCAGGTCGAAGCCTTCGCCGCGCGCCTTACCGATAACATATACCGTTTCAATGCCGACCACCTGCAGGGCGAGCCTTGGGTCGCTGGCCTGGGGCCTAAAATCAAAGCCGTGGTGTTCGACGCCAGTCACTTGTCCGACAGCGATGAGCTGAAGCAGTTGCGCGAATTTTTCCAGCCGCTGCTGCGCAGCCTGGGCCCGTGCGCCCACGTCGCGCTGCTGGGCCGGCCACCGGAAAGCCTCGACAACCCGCAGGCCAGTATCGCCCAGCGCGCCCTGGAGGGCTTCAGCCGCTCGCTGGCCAAGGAACTGCGCAATGGCGCAACCGCTCAGTTGCTGTACGTCGGCCCCGGCGCTGAAGACCAACTGGAAGGTGCCTTGCGCTTCTTCCTCTCGCCCAAGAGCGCGTTCATCTCCGGCCAGGTGCTGCGCCTTGGAGCCTGCGCCAGCCAGGTCGAGGACTGGACCCGCCCGTTGGCTGGCCGCCGTGCACTGGTTACCGGCGCCGCGCGCGGAATCGGCGCGGCCATCGCGCAAACCTTGGCACGTGACGGTGCCGACGTTCTGCTGCTGGATGTGCCACAGGCCAGCCGCGAACTCGACGCACTCGCTGCCCGACTTGGCGGCAAGGCCCTGGCGCTGGACATCTGCGCCAGCGATGCCGCCTCACAACTGCTGGCTGCCCTGCCCGACGCCATAGACATCGTTGTGCACAATGCTGGCATCACGCGCGACAAGACCCTGGCCAACATGACCCCGGACTATTGGGACGCCGTGCTCGCGGTCAACCTGCAGGCGCCACAGGTGCTGACCCAGGCGCTGTTTGACGGTGGCGCGTTGGGTGAACATGCGCGCATAACCTTGTTAGCCTCGGTCAGCGGCATTGCCGGCAACCGCGGCCAGGCCAACTATGCCGCCAGCAAGGCCGGGCTGATCGGCCTGGCCCAGGCCTGGGCGCCGAGGCTCGCCGAGCGGGGCGCGAGCATCAACGCCGTAGCCCCCGGCTTCATCGAAACCCACATGACCGCAACCATGCCCATGGGCCTGCGCGAAGCCGGGCGACGCTTGAGTTCGCTGGGCCAGGGCGGTCGCCCGCAGGACGTGGCCGAGGCCATTGCCTGGCTCAGCCAGCCGGGCTCGGGGGCGGTCAACGGCCAGGTGCTGCGTGTTTGCGGCCAGGCACTGATGGGGGCCTGACCATGAGCCGTCAATGGCACGACCTGCATAGCCCGGCTGCCCGCCCCAGCCTGTACCTGCGTGCCGCCAGCAAGCGCACGATCAGCGGTGAGCACCTGCCCGACGATGGCCTGCGCTGCTTCATCCAGGTTGAGCCGGCCAACCTGGACGCCTATCGGCGGCTTTGCCACTTCCCCGACGATGGCCGCCTGCCGGCTACTTATCCACACGTCATGGCTTTTGCGCTGCAATTGCAGCTGATGACCGCCCGTGACTTTCCCTTCCCGCTGCTGGGGCTGGTGCACCTGCAAAATCGCATCGAAGTGCTGCGGCCACTGGGCGCTATCGAAGGGCTGCGCTTTGCGGTGTATGCGCACAACCTGCAGGCGCATGACAAAGGTGGCACCTTCGACCTGGTGACCGAAGCCGAAGATGGCATCGGCGTGCTCTGGCGTGAAACCAGCCGCATGCTGGTACGTGGGCTGAAGCTGGATGGCCAGGCCGGCGGGCATGCCGACGACGAACCGCCTTGCTTGCCCGAGGCCACCCGCTGGTATGCCGACAGTGACATCGGCCGGCGTTATGCCAAGGTGTGCGGGGACTACAACCCTATCCACCTGAGTGCGGTCAGTGCACGGTTGTTCGGCTTTCCCACGGCCATTGCCCATGGCATGTGGACAAAGGCCATGGCACTGGCCGCATTGCGCGGGCACCTGCCGCACAGCGGCTATGCCTTTGAGGTGGCTTTCCGCAAGCCGGTCAGGTTGCCCTCCGAAGTGGTGCTCAGTGCCAGCGAGGCGGGGCCTGCAGGGGTGCTGCGGCTGGATGGGCATGGGGGCATACTGCATATGCTCGGCCGCTGGGATCAGCTCTAGAGCTCATTGCCGGGCCCAGGGGCCGCAACGCGGCGGCCCCTTGCTTTGCATCGGGCCAGGGCAGAAGCTATGCAGCATTTGGAGACCCCCGATGAACCTGCAAGAGCTTACCCAACGCCTGCACCAGATCCGTGACAACAACGACTGGCGTGGCTTTCACAGCCCGAAGAACCTGGCCATGGCCGCCAGCGTCGAAATGGCCGAGCTGGTCGAGATTTTCCAGTGGCTGAGCGAAGACGAATCGCGCCAGCTGCCTGCCGACAAATTGGCCCACGCCGGGCAGGAAGTCGGTGACGTGGTGCTCTACCTGCTGCTGTTGTGCAGTGAGCTGGGCCTGGACATGGACCAGGTGGTGCGTGCCAAGCTGGCCGACAGCGAGAGGCGTTTCGCTCGATGAACGACCGTCATTTCGATGAACTGGCCACCCGCTTCGCGGAAAAGATCTACGGCGGCGCCAAGGGCGCGATCCGCCTGGCCGTCTTGCAGGCCGACCTGGCCGAGGCGCTGCCTGATCGCCCGTTGCGTGTTCTGGATATCGGCGCCGGCCTGGGTCACATGGCCTTGTGGCTGGCCGAACGTGGCCACCAGGTGACCCTGGCAGAACCGGCTGCACCCATGCTCGACGGCGCCCGGGCCCGTTTTGCCGAAGCCGGCCAGACGGCCACCTTCGTCCAGGCCCCCTGGCAAGACCTGCTCGGCCAATTGAACGAGCCCTACGACCTGGTGCTGTGCCACGCTGTGCTGGAATGGCTGGCCGAACCCGAGAGCATCCTGCCCGTGCTGCACCAGCTCACCGCCACGGGTGGCTGGTTGTCGCTGGCGTTCTACAACCGCGACGCCCTGGTCTACCGCAACTTGCTCAAAGGCCATTTCCGCAAGCTGCGCAGCAACCGCCTGGAAGGTGAAAAGCAGAGCCTGACGCCACAGAAACCGCTTGATCCACGCGAGCTTAAGGCGCACCTTGAACCCTTGTGGCAGGTGCAAAGTGAAAGCGGTGTGCGGGTGTTCCACGACTACATGCCCAAGGAGTTCCAGGCCAAGGCCGAACTGCTCGACCTGCTGGAGATGGAGCTGGCCTACCGCCGCCACCCTGGGTTCGCCGGGCTCGGGCGCTACCTGCACTGGGTTTGCCGCCCTCGCTGAGCGGCCTGCCGGGAGGAATACATGCCATACCGTCTGTTGTACCTGGCCCTGCTGCCGCTGGCCCTGGCTGGCTGCCAGAGCCCCAATCCGTATGTTGCCAGCAGCCGGCCGTTGCCCCCGGCGCCGGCCCAGGCGGCCGCTACCTTCGATGCCAGCGCCTACCCGGCACCGGCACGGGACTATGGGCGCTACCGCAGCTGGAGCTGGCGTAACGGCCGGTTGCCCAGTGGCTCGGCGGGGGCCGACCCGGCGCCCCTGGCCGATGCCGTTGGTGGTGCCCTCGACCAGCATGGCCTGCGCCCGGCGCGGGGCGGCCCCGGCGACTTGCTGGTAAGCGCCGACATGCGCCTGGAGAGGCGCTTGCGGCAAGTGCGCGATTACGACACCTATGACCCTTACCCCTACGGCAGCGTGGGCTATGGCGGTTACCGCCATGGCTACGGCGGCTATGCCAGCGTGCCAGTGGTGCGTACCTACGAGGTGCAGGTGATGGTGGTGCGCATCGACCTCTACGACGCGCGTACCGGCCAACCGGTATGGAGCGCCAGCGCCGAAAGCGGCAGCGACAAGGACTCGCCACGCGAACGCGAAAACGCCGTGCGCGATGCTGTGCACAAGGCGCTCAGCGGCTATCCTCCCAGTTAATAGCCAACGGAGAACCATCATGTTGCGCCGTCTCGTTCTACTGTCATTCGCGCTGGTATTGGCAGCCTGCTCGAGCACTAACGTTCAGCAGGATTTCGATGCCAGCCGCGACTTTGCCGCCTACCGCAGCTGGGCATGGCAGGAGCCAGGTTTGCAGTACCGCCCGGATGACCCTCGCATCAAGAGCGACCTGACCGAGCAGCGCATCCGTACGGCAGTGGCCGAGCAGCTCGACCAGCGCGGCCTGCGCCCGGTGCAGGGCGGCGCGCGGCCAGACCTGACCGTACGCACCTACCTGATCGTCGAGCAGCGCCAGCAACAGATCACCACCAATTACGGCGGGGGCTGGGGTGGTTATTGGGGCGGGTACTGGGGTGGCCCCATGTACAACGAAACCCGCAGCGTCGATTACAAGGTGGCCACCATTCAGGTCGACCTTTTCGATGGCCGTGACGGCAAGCTGGTCTGGCGCGGCAGTGCCGAGCAGATCATGAACAACTACCCACCGGGCCCTGAAGAGCGTAACAGCGCCATTCAAAACACCGTGGCCAAGGTGCTGGGCAATTACCCGCCGGGTAGCCGGAAATAACCTTCAAAAGCAGCCAGGGGCTCAAGCGCAGCCCCCGGTGACAGCTACGACAAAATCCGTTCCGACCACGCCTTTTTCGGTTGCAAGGCCTACTCGTGCGCACGTTCCGGTCTATCTTCAGTCAAGGAAACCTGACTGACCGGGTAGAAGTGTTCAACTTTTAGGAAGGGCGACCTGCCAATGCAAAGCATTGTTCTGCTGCTGTGGCTTGCCTTGTGCTCCGAACAGGATGTGCGTCAACGCCAGATCTCCAACCTGCTCACCCTGGGTGTGGCCAGCTGTGCCCTGCTCTGGCTGTTCGCCACTGGCCATAGCTGGATGGGGGCCGATGCCAGCGATGCCGGATGGGCGCTGGCCATCGTCATGCTGTTGACCCTGCCCGGCTATATGTACGGCCACTTCGGCGCCGATGATGTCAAGCTGATGGGCGCCCTGGCCTTGGCCAGCGGCACGCAATACGTGCTTGGCACGTTCATTGGCGCTGGGGTCAGCGTGCTGGTCTGGCTGCTGGCCCGTCGGCGTCTATGGCTGCTGCTCAACCCCAAGATCAAGAAGCGCCTGCAAGCCCTGACCGAAGAAATGGGCGACAAGCAGGCGTTCGTCCCCTATGTGCTCACCGGCTTTCTGCTGACAGCCGTATGGATCCAATAGCGATGCCTGTGGTCGGACAATGTGTACAGGGTTTGTACAGAATCGCCGTGTGCGACTACTTTTTACATTGCCAGAGCGTCTGGCCCGGGAGCAGGGCCGTATACGAACAGGGAGTTGATCGTGTCCAGACCAGTGAGTGAAGTGAAGGTATTGGTGGTCGACGACCAACCGGTCATTGTCGAGCAGCTATGTGAATACCTTGAAACCGCGGGTTACACCTGCATACCCGCCTATTCCACCGACGAAGCCATAGAGCGGTATACGTCGGACCCCGCAGTCGGCCTCATCATCTGCGACCTGGAAATGCCCGAACGGGACGGCATCGAGCTGGTGCGCGCCTTGAAGGAGATCGACGGCAGCCAACGCATGTTCGAGGCCATCATGCTGACCGGCCGGGGGGAAAAACAGGACGTGATCCGCGCCCTGCGCGCAGGTTTTGCCGACTATTACCAGAAACCCATGGACCTTGAGGAACTGCTCGAAGGTGTGCGCCAGCAGGAGCAGGCCTTGCTCGAGCGCCAGCGCAACCTCCGCAACCTGGGCGGCTTGAACCAGCGTTTGCAAGAGTTGGCCGAGTCTGTGGACGAGCTTTATCAGGAGCTGGAGAAAGCCCGCGGCCAAGGCGCCCATCGGCGTGCCACGGATGCTGATGAAAGCGAGAGCGAGCTACCCGCAGCGTTCGAGAAACTGTCGCCCCGCCAGTTGGAGGTCGCGCGGCTGGTGAGCAAGGGCAAGACCAATTACCAGATTGCCTGTGAACTGGGGATCACCGAGAACACCGTCAAACTGTACGTGTCGCAGGTGCTGCGGTTGACGCATATGCATAACCGTACCCAATTGGCGCTGGCGCTGACGCCCAGCTCATCGCCAGTGCATCAACGCTTCACTACCCACTGACCGGCGCCTGCTGTACCCGGGGCGTATTACCGCCCCACATTGCCGTCGGGCACCTACTCACTGACCTGAAACGCCACCCGGGCAGTCTCACCGCTTTCATCCAGGGCGCTGAGTTCGGCCTGGCCAACCTGGGGCAAACGCAGCAGCAGGCTGTCCTGCCCCTGGGTCTCCCCCAGCGGCTGGCCATTGAGGAACCACCAACGCCGGCCGCCGCCACCCAGGGCCGAAACATGCAACTGCAAAGGCTCGCTGCTGGTGGCCGGGCGGCGCAGATTGTCGCCCGGGCGCACCCCCACGATCGACAGCGGTGGTGCGCTGGCCGGTACCTGTGGCGGGCAGTTTGGGTCGATGGCCGGCAACCGTGCGGCACGCCGCTCCATCCGCGGTAGCCAAGGCTCCAGCGGTGCCGGCCACAGGGCAATATCGCGGGCCGTGGCGCCTGGGCAACTCCCATCCACACGCAAGCCATGCGGGTTGACCCACACCGTCTCGCGCAAGCCCAGGCCCAGCGGCTGGTCGGCGGCCTGCAAGGTTGGCGGTGTGGTGCCGTCCAAGGTCCAGGCAAACCGTTGGCGCCGGCAGTTACTGTCCTGCCTGGCCATGGGCTGGCCAAGCGGCCAACAGATCGCGGCCACGCCGACACTGGCGGGCACCGGCAAGACTGGCACGCTGATACCCCGCTGGCTGTCGCGATTGCTCAACAGGTCGTGCACCTGCAACATCAGGGGGGCGGCCGATGCCAGGCCAAACTGCCCGGCGACCGGCGTACCGTCTGGGCGACCGATCCACACACCAATCAGGTAGCGCGGGCCCACGCCAATCGACCAGGCATCCCGAAAGCCATAGCTGGTGCCGGTCTTCCAGGCCAGTTGCGGGCGCTGCACCAGTTCGGCATGCGGATCGCGGTCGGGGCGTGCCTGGCCGCTGAGAATACGCCGCACGATCCACGCTGCACCCGGCGACAACAGACGCCGCTCGAGCAGCGGGTCCTGCGGTTGCAGGCGTACCTGCGCGCTGTTGCCGCCCCGGGCAAACGCCGCGTAGCCGCCAACCAGGTCTTCCAGGCGGCTGCCGGCGCCGCCCAGGATCAGCGACAGGTTGGGCTCTGCCAAAGGCGGCAGTGCCAGTGGCATACCCGCCATACGCAGTTGCGCGGCAAAGCGCTTGGGGCCGTAGGCTTCCAGCAGCTGCACTGCCGGCAGGTTCAGCGACAGCGCCAACGCCGAGCTGGCCGACACCGGGCCGCTGAAACCCATGGAGAAATTGCCGGGCCGGTAGTCGCCGTAGCGTCGCGGTACATCCTGCAGCAGCGATTCGGAATGGATCAGGCCGTCGTCCAATGCCATGCCGTACAGGAAAGGCTTGAGCGTAGAGCCGGGCGAGCGCAGCGAACGCACCATGTCGACATGGCCAAAGCGGCGCTCGTCGGCCAGGTCGATCGACCCCAGGTAGGCACGCACGGCCATGGTCTGTGCTTCGACCACCAGAATGGCGGCAGAGGTGCGCTCTGGCAGCCGTGCGCGCCAGCTCAGCAGCAAGTCTTCGAGGCGCCGTTGCAAGGCCGCATCGAGCGTGGTGCGGATCAGCGGTGGGCTGTTGGCGCTGTTCAAGCGCCGCGCCAGCAATGGCGCCAGCGCTGGCTCTTGCCGTGGGGCCAGCACCAGCGGTTCTTCGGCAGCTTCACGAATTTGCCGTGCCGGCCACACCTGATACTCCGCCAGGCGCTGCAGTACCTTGTCGCGTGCGCGCTGTGCCCGCTCGGGGTGTCGGTCGGGGCGCAGGCGGCTGGGTGCCTGCGGCAACACCGCCAGCAACGCGGCTTCGGCCGGGGTCAGGTGCCGCGGCGACTTGCCCAGGTAGGCCCAACTGGCTGCGGCCACCCCCTGCAAGGTACCGCCGAACGGCGCGCGGTTCAGGTAGATTTGCAGGATCTCGCGCTTGGACAGGTGCCATTCCAGTTGCAACGTGCGCCACAGCTGGCGCAGTTTGCCAGCCAGGGTGCGGTCGTGCGGGTCGAGCAGGCGGGCCACCTGCATCGACAGCGTGCTGCCGCCCGACACCACTCGCCCACCGCGCAGGTTCAGCCAGGCAGCACGGGCCAGCGCCAGCGGGTTGACCCCGGGGTGGTGATAGAACCAGCGGTCTTCGTAGGTCAACAACGCCTGCAGATACAGCGGTGAAACCTCATCAGGGCTGACCGGGTAACGCCACACGCCATCAGTATCGGCAAACCGCCATAACGGTGTGCCATCTTCGGCCAGCACTACCCGCGCCAGGTCGTCACCCGGCATGGGCAGGGGCCAGATGCGGTCTGCCAGCCACAACAGGCCAGCCAGCAACAGCAGGCCGAGCAGCACGGCGCGCAACAACCTGCCCGCACGGCTGCGTGGCCGCGCTAAGCTTGGCATCGGGAACCGACCTGGCCAGGTAATGGCCAAAGGCTTTGGGACGGCAAACTCGCCGGCTCGTTCATCAGGAAGCAACTATGCATGTAGAAGGTTTTTTCGAGTGGCTGGGCCAGGCACTGGGATCGTTGATTCGCTTCATCGTCGACGCATTGAGCGGGCTGTTCAACCTGCTGGCCAATGCCGGTGGCAATTTCATCGACGGCCTGGCGCGCACCTTGGGCATGGACACCTCGCTGGTCAGCATCCTGGCCCTGATCATCGGCCTGATGCTGCTGTACTCGGCCATCCGCGCATTCATGCGTGCGTCGATCATCCTTGGGATCATCTGGCTGGTGCTGGGGTTGTGGGTAATGAGCTGGGTCATCCACTGAGCCTTCCCGGGGGCCGCCCGGGAAGCCGCACGGCGGCCCGATCGCCAGCAAGCCGGCTGCCACGGTGACCGCAGCGGCATCGAAGCCAGGTGCAGCACCTGGCTTGCCAGCATGAGGCCGGTAACAGCAGCACAAGCCTAGCGGGCTTTTACCGTCATCTCGCCTTGCCCATCACCCACCGCCTGCAGGTTCGGCCGATACATCGACTCAACCTGCGGCGGCGGTACGCGGTAGGTGCCCGGGGTCACCGCCCGCGCCAGGTACAACAGGTGCGTGGTGCCATAACCGTCGAGCTTGAGCGCCGCCACATAACGGTCATCACGGTACTCCTGATGCACCACGCTGGCGTTCTGCATCGATTCGCGCCATTCCTTCACCGCAGTGCTGGCGTTGTCCAGGCTGGCGGCACTTTGCGCCAGGTTCTGGTTCTCCAGCTCCAGGCCAGCCGGCAGCAGGTCCACTACCAGCGCATCGGGCACGCGGTCCTGGGCCTTGAGCGCCAGGTGTACCAGGACCAGATCGCCACTGCGCAGGTTGTGCAGGTCCAGTGGCTGGCCATTCATGCCCAGGTACTCGCGGCGGATCTGCATGCCGTTACCGCCGGCGGCAGGCGCCTGGCGCGGGTAGCCAGACAATGTCAGTTGCTGGTAGAGGGTCGCGCTGCCTTCATTCTGCACGCTCAGCGGCGAGGCCAGCAGCGGGCCATCCAGCTTCATGCCAGACTCGGCGTTGTTCAATTCGCGCACTTCGCCGGCACTGTCCAGGCGCGCCTGCCACTGGCCCTCGGGCTTGCCCAGCAGGCCACGGCCGGCGAGGAACAAGGCATTACGCTCCTGGGTCGACAGCCAGCGGTTGGCCGCCAGTTCATCCGACAGGGCAAACAGACGCTGGTCGACCTGGTTGGTGGCCAGGTTGCTTTCCTGCAGCAGCGCCAGGATCAGCGCCTGATCACGCAGCGGGCTGCCATAGTCAGCCATCCAACCTTTGCTGCGGCTGATGCCAAGCCCGGCTTGCAGGGCTTGCTGGGCACGCGGTTTGTCGCCCATCTTGTCCAGTGCCACCGCCAGCTGTACCAGCGGCAGCCCAGAGCGGGCATCGGCCCGGCGCTCGAACAAACCACGCAACGCGCCCAGCGGCGCTTGCTGGCTGCGCGCGAGCACCAGCGCGGCATAGGCCTGCACGGCGAAGCGGGTATGTTCGGCGTTTTCGCTGTAGTCGACCTCGATCAGGTTGCGCTCCTGCAGGTAGCGCAGCAGGCGCTCGCTGGCCTTCTTCAGCGCTTCGGCCGGTACCCCATAACCTTGGTCGCGGGCCCGCAGGAGGAAGTCGGTGACATAGGCGGTCAGCCAGTATTCCTCCTCGCTGTCCGAACTCCACAGGCCAAAGCTACCGTTGTAGCGCTGCATGCCCAGCAGGTGCTCGATGCCCATCTCGATCTTGCGCTTGCGCACATCTGCCGGCTCACCCTTGATGCCCAGGCGCTTGAGGCTTTGGGCATCGGCATACAACGACGGGTAAAGGCCACTGGTGGTCTGCTCCAGGCAACCGTACGGGTACGCCTCCAGCGCGCGGATCTGCTCGGCCAGGTTGAGCGGTGGCCGGCTCGACAAGGCCAGGCTGGCTTCCAGGCCCGCCGGTTCGAAGGCGGCCAGGTCTGCTTCGGGCAGCGTCCATGGCTGGTCCTTCAAGGCCACGCGGTAGTGCTTGAGCATCGCCGGATAGGCAGGGCGCACGCCCAGCGCCCACTCGCGCTCGAAGGCGGTGCTTGGCTCGTTGGGCAGTTGC
Organism: Pseudomonas sp. TJI-51; assembly: GCF_000190455.2. Classification (NCBI taxonomy): domain Bacteria; kingdom Pseudomonadati; phylum Pseudomonadota; class Gammaproteobacteria; order Pseudomonadales; family Pseudomonadaceae; genus Pseudomonas; species Pseudomonas sp. TJI-51. The sequence continues at coordinate 87,712 of NZ_AEWE02000045.1, read as the reverse complement.
AACCCGGTGACACGCACCCGGACCTTGCCCTGCCCCAGGCCGCCCTGGGCCTGCACTGGAATCAGCAGCGTCGAGCGCTGGCCTTCGGCCAGGGCCACGGTATGCAAGGCATTGGCGGCCAGGCTCAGTTGCCCTTCGCTGCTGACTTCAACCTGCAACTGCTGGGCCCGGCCCGACAAGTTGGCCAAATCCAGGGCCAGGTTGGTGCGGTCGCCGCCAGCGAGGAAACGCGGTGCCGACAGCTCGGCGATCAGCGGCGCAGCGACTACCGTCTTGCCTTCGGCCATGCCGAAGTGGTCGTCGGTCCAGGCTTGGGCCATCAGGCGCAGTTCACCATTGAAGTCGGGGATATCGACCGTTACCTGACCCTGGCCGTTGTCATCCAGGGTAACCGGCACGCTTTGCTGGGCGACGATGGTCACCGTGGTGTTGGGGCGCTTGCCCCCCTTGGCCATGGCCGCGTCACCGCCGAATGCCAGGCTGGCCAGGCGGCCTTGCCCGGCCTCGATCAACTGGCCGTAGATGTCCAGCTGGTCGGCACCGTAGGCCTTGCGCCCGAACAGGCTGGCGAACGGGTCAGGGGTCTTGAAGTCGGTGATATTGAGAATACCTACGTCCACTGCCGACACCAGCACATGCACTTGCCGCGGCACACTACCGTCGGCGTTGGCGGCCTTGACGTTCACCGTCAGCGGCTGTTTGGGGCGCATTTTCTCAGGGGCTTGCAGGCTCACCGCCAGCTTGCGGCCGGCGCGGTCCAGCGGCAGGTGCAGCACACCGACCGAACGCTTGGGCGTGGCATTGGCCTTGCGCTCGCCAGGGCGGATTACCAGCGCACTGATGTACAGGTCGTGGCGAGCCCAGGCCTTGTCCAGTTGCACGTCGAACGTCTTGCCCTCGGCGGGCACGTCGATTTCCTCCCACCACAGCGGGCCGTCACTGGACTCGATCATCAGGTAACCGCTGCCCGCAGCCGGCGGGGTCACGGTGACTTTGGCCAAAGCGCCATCAGCATAGGCCGGCTTGTCCAGCGCCAGTTTGACCTGGTCGGGCCGTACGGCACCGCCTTCGGCGTTGTCCTGGGCACGGTAACCGGCCCAGAAGCGCTCGCTGGACACCAGGCCGGTGTGCGGGTCTTCCACCTCGACCCGGTAAGGGCCCCATTCCACCTGGAAGCTCAGCTTGGCCGTGGAGCCGGCCTTGACGCTGACCGTCTCTTCGCTCTGGGTCAGGAACTTCTCGTTGTAGGCATAGCTCCAGCCATCGCTTTGCGAGTAGTTCCAATAGTAATCACGGCGCTCACGCACCAGGCGCACCTTGAGGTCTTTGGCCGCCAGCTTGTTGCCGTCGTGGTCGGCCACCAGTACCTCGAACTCCACTGGCCCGTCGCCATCGGTTTCCTCACCGTCAAACAGGCCGCGCAAGCCTGGCAGGCGCTCGCCCGGCCAGATCGGCTGTTCCAGGCGCCGGGTGATCGGCCGGCCGCCGGACTCCTGCAAGCTGGCCTGCACGGTCAGTTGCAACGGCGAGCGGGCTTCTGCCCAGCGGCTTTCGATATCGACCACTGCCTTGCCCGCCTGGTCGAGGGTGACTTCATCCAGCTCCAGGTCCTGGTTCAGTTCGGTTTCGGTGACCGAGCCGAACTGGTAACCCGGCAACGCCGGCACCGCCTCGCGCAAGGGGCGCACGTAGGCTTGGCCACTCAGGCGGTTGCCGGCCGCCGGAGCGCCGTACAGGTAACGGCCAGCGACCTGGATGCGCGCGTCTTCATCCGGTGACAGTGGCTGGCTGCTGCCCTTGAGCTCCAGCGCAAGGCGCTCGGGCAGGAAGTCTTCAACCAGGAATTCGTAGACCTGCTGGCGCCCACCGCCGAGGTCGAGCAACAGCTGCCAGCGACCGGTCGGGGCCTCGCTGGCCAGCTGCAACTGGTACTGGAACAGGCCATTGGCATCGGCCTCCCAGACGAACTTGCGGCTGACCTGTTCATCCGGGCGGCGCACTTCCACGTTCACCGGTTGGGCCTTGACGGGCTTGCCGTCCTGGTCACGCAGCAGGCCGTTGAGCAGCACCGTTTCGCCTGGGCGATACAGGTCGCGCGGGCCGAAGATGAACAACTGCAAGGGGTTGGCCTGGGGCCCGGTGATGTCGAACTCGGCGAGGTCCAGCGCGGCCGTGTTCAAGCGCAGCAGCGTGGTGTGCACACCCTGGGTGGCGATCAGGGTGTCGGCCTTGGGCGTGATCGGCAACTGGGCGTGGCCCTTGCCATCGGTGGCGGCCTGGGCCAGCAGCTTGCCCTTGTCGTCATGAATTTCCAGGTTGACGCCGCTCATGGCCTTGCCGCCTTCCAACGCCTGGGCGAACACGTCCAGGCGGTCACGGTAGCGGTGCGCGGAAACACCAATGTCGCTGAGGGTGAACAGGGTGGCCGGCTGCGAGTAATCGTAGGTGCCGGAGGCACGCATCACCGCCAGGTACACGCCAGGCGCCTGCAGCGGCTTGATGCCAGCGATGGGCAGCAGCACGGTCTCGCGCGTGTTGCGTGCCGGGTTCAGGTCGAAGCGGCCACTGTAGACCAGTTCGGCCATGTCCAGGGTTTCCTTGGACTGGTAGTAGTACAGGCTGCTGTTGCGCCCCCAGCTGGCCAGGAAGTTCGAGAGCATCTCCGGCTTGACCCGGAAGAATTCGACATCGACCTTGTCGACGTTCAGGGCGATCACCGGCAGGCCCTCTGCCAGGCGTGTGGGCAGCAGCGAACCGCGGCTGGCGAAGCCGATGGTCGGCTGCATGTCGCGGGTTTCCAGGCGGGTCACCGACTCACTGGCCAGTTGCTCGCCGTTCACCGCCAGCAGGCCTTTGTCCACGGTCAGCACCAGCTTGCGCTGGGGTTCGAGGTGGCGCAGGCGCAGCTCCATCTGGTTGTCGGAGAGCTCCCAGGCGCCATCGAGTTTGCCTTTGACGGTATCGACCAGGTGCACTTTGGTGGCGAAGTCCTGCTTGGCATCCAGCGGGGCAGAGAAGCTGATCGACAGCGTCGCGGCGCCGTCGAGCTGCACTTCGGAAACGTCGAGCACAGTCAGCTCGCGGCCTGCATAGCGCTTGGCGAGCACAGCAGGGTCTTCGCGTTTGGCAGCGGGGGCCTCGGCGGCCGCGGTGGCTGCCGGCTTCTCGGCCGGCGCCGGTTTGTCCGGCGTGGAAGAGTCACAGGCACTGAGCAAGGCCAGCGCGCAGGCCAGCAACAATCCTTTGTTGAACATGGAGTAGGAACTCTTTGGCAGCGGGTACTTGAGGGCCGCAATTATAGCTGGCCGGAATCATGTTCGCGCGGTTTGCTTGCCTGGCCGTTACACTGTGCCCATTCAGAATAGCCCACAAAGGCCTGCGTATGCCGATCGATGTGGGAGCGGCCTTGTGTCGCGATTGGGCTGCGCAGCAGCCCCAGATTCCCAAGGACCGCAATGACTGCACTGACCGCCGACTGGCGCCACCGCCCCACCCACCACAAGGTCTGGGCGCTGGCCGCGCCGATGATCCTGTCCAACATCTCCGTGCCCTTGGTAGCCCTGGTCGACAGCACCGTCATCGGCCACCTGCCCCACGCCCACCAGTTGGGCGCAGTGGCCGTGGGCGCCACGTTGTTCACGTTCATGGTCGGCCTCATGGGCTTCCTGCGCATGGGGTCCACTGGTTTCGCCGCCCAGGCCGCCGGGCGGCGCGACGGCGCGGCGTTGCGCCAGGTGCTGGTTCAAGGGCTGCTGCTGGCGGTCGGCTTTGCCCTGTTGATTGGCCTGCTGGCCATTCCCTTCAGCCAGTTGGCACTGCATGCGATGCAACCCAGCGACGCGTTGCAGCAAGCCACCGAAGACTTCTTCCACACCCGCCTGCTCGGGCTGCCTGCGGCGCTGGCCAGCTATGCCTTGGTCGGCTGGTTCCTTGGCACGCAGAACGCCCGCGCGCCGCTGGCGATCCTGCTGACGACCAACCTGCTGAACATCGCGCTGAACCTGTGGTTCGTACTGGGCCTGGACTGGGGTGTGCTGGGCTCAGCGCGGGCCTCGGTGATTGCCGAGTGGAGTGCCGCCCTGCTTGGCCTGGCCCTGACCCGCCCGGCGCTGCGCGCCTACCCAGGGCAGGTCGCATGGGCAGCACTGAAGCACTGGCAGGCCTGGCGACCGCTGCTGGCCGTGAACCGCGACATTTTCCTGCGCAGCCTGGCGCTGCAGTTGGTGTTCCTGCTGATCACCCTGCAAGGCGCACGCCTGGGCGAGGCGACCGTAGCGGCCAACGCACTGCTGCTCAATGGCCTGCTGCTGACCGCCTATGCGCTGGATGGGCTGGCGCATGCGGTGGAGGCACTGTGCGGCCACGCCATCGGTGCCGGTGATCGCCTCACCTTGCGCCGCTCGCTGGTGGTGGCCTGCGGTTGGTCACTGATCACCAGTCTCGGGTTTGCCGGGATGTTCCTGCTGGGTGGGCACCTGTTCATCGATCTGCAGACCGACATCGACAGCGTCCGCGCAGCGGCTTACCCGTACTTGCCTTACCTGGCGTTGCTGCCATTGATTGCGGTGTGGAGCTACTTGCTGGACGGTTTGTTCATCGGCGCCACCCGCGCGCGGGAGATGCGCAATGCGATGCTGGTTTCGGTGCTGATTGCGCTGCCGGTGGCGGTGGCCATGAGCGGGTTTGGCAACCATGGCTTGTGGTTGGCGTTTCTCGGGTTCATGGGGTTGCGGGCGGTGACGTTGGGGTGGATGGGGTGGCGGTTGCAGCAGCGGGGGCTGTGGGTTGGCTGAGTGGGGATAGCCCATCGACCGGATAACGCGGCTCCAACTGTCATAGTCAGTAATGATCCACCTGCGCCGATCCTTGTCCCGCCTCCTATCCTGCGAACGGGATGTTCAAAGGAAATCGACATGGATCGTCGCGGCAATCACCGTTTGCGCCAAGGGCGCTTCTCAGAGCCGGGCAGACTGTATCTGCTCACAACCATTACTCGCCAGCGGGACCCCTTGTTCCGCAACCTCTGGTTTGCGCGCGCGGTGATCGGGCAGTTGCAACTCAGCGATCAGCAAGGCGACTGCCGGACTCTGGCCTGGGTATTGATGCCGGACCATTTGCATTGGCTGATCGAGCTTGGGCCAACCCATCTGAGCAAGCTCATGTGCGCCTTCAAGTCGCGGAGCAGTTGTGCCCTCTACCGTACCGGTGCTGCGCGCCAGCACATATGGCAGCCAGGCTTCTACGACCGCGCGCTGCGCAAAGACGAAGATGTGAGAGTTGCCGCACGCTATATCATCGCCAACCCCATTCGCGCCGGTCTGGTGCGCAAGGCGGGTGAATATCCACATTGGGATTGTGTGTGGCTGTGACAGCGCCGGTGAGGGCTTCGCCCTCATTTCGCGACACAAGGCCGCTCCTACAGGGATGAGCTGTAGGAGCGGCCTTGTGTCGCGATGGGCCGCAAAGCGGCCCCCGGCATTTACGACGACAGGTACGACGACCGGGTCAAACCAAGCCGCAAGGCATCCAGATACTGCGTGCGCTCACGGGCCGTGATCTTGGCGCTGGCAACCTTGTCACGGTAGTGGGTCATCAACTCTTCGGGCGACAGGTGCACGTAGCGCAGCATGTCCTCGATGGTGTCGTGGGTCTCGATGCCGGCGTGGTACACGCTGCCATCGGCGTTCTGGTAGATGTTCACCGAGTCGGTGTCACCAAACAGGTTGTGCATGTCACCCAGAATTTCCTGGTACGCACCGACCAGGAACACGCCCAACAGGTAATCCTCGCCCTCCTGCACCGCATGCACCGGCATGCTGGTCTCGATGCTCTGCTCGTCGACGTACTGGTTGATCTTGCCGTCGGAGTCGCAGGTCAGGTCCTGCAATACCGCACGCCGCAGGGGCTCTTCGTCCAGGCGGTGCAGCGGGATGATTGGCAGTACCTGGCCAATGGCCCAGGTGTCGGGCAGGCTCTGGAACACCGAGAAGTTGCAGATGTACTTGTCGGCCAGCTTGTCGTTCAGTTCGTCCAGTACCTGACGGTGCGAGCGCTGGCGCGCCTTCAACGAGTTGTGCAGGCGGCGGCAGACCGCAAAGTAGCACTGCTCGGCCAGGGCCTTCTCGCTCAGGGTGAGCTTGCCATCGGCATACTGCGCAGCCACGTCACCCATGTAGTGGGTGGCACGCCAGTAGGTTTCGGTCACCATCTCGATGTCGGTCGGGCCAAGCAGGTCGACCAGCCACTGCACGGTCTCGGGCAAGGCTTCCTTGTTCTCGATGGTCGGAACCTGGTCGTTGTGCTTCTCGACGTCGGTCACCTGGATCACCAGCATGGCGTGGTGCGCGGTCAGCGAACGGCCGCTCTCGGAGAAGATGTGCGGGTGCGGCAGGCCCTGCGCATCGCAGAACTCCTTGAGCATGCCCACCACCACGCCGGCGTAGTCGTCCATGTCGTAGTTGATCGAACTGGCATTGCGCGAGTGGGTACCGTCGTAATCCACACCCAGGCCGCCACCCACATCGATGTGGTCCACCGGCAGGCCCAGCGCACGCAACTCACCGTAGTAACGGATGGCTTCCTTGAAGCCGTGCTGGTAGTCGGCCAGGTTGGCGATCTGCGACCCCATGTGGAAGTGCAGCAGGCGGATACCCTGGTCCAACCCGGCATCGCGGAAACGCTGGACAACAGACAGCAACTGCGCGGCCGACAACCCGAACTTGGACTTTTCCCCCCCGGTGTCGGCCCACTTGCTCGAAGCCAGCGACGACAGGCGTACGCGCAGGCCAACCTGGGGTTTGACCTTGAGCTCGGCGGCCTCTTCGATCACCAGGGCCACTTCCGACTCTTTCTCGATGACGATGAACACATTGTGGCCGAGCTTCTGGCCCATCAGCGCCAGGCGGATGAATTCACGGTCCTTGTAGCCGTTGCAGACAATGGTGCCGCCTTTCGGCGCCAGCGCCAGCACCGCCAGCAGTTCGGGCTTGGAGCCGGCCTCCAGGCCGATCGACACGTTCTGCGTGGCGATGATGTTCTCCACCACCGCTTCCTGCTGGTTGACCTTGATCGGGTACAGCGCGGTGTACTGGCTCTGGTACTCCAGGCGCGCGATATTGGCGTCGAAAGCGCCGGTTAGCTGGCGAACGCGGTCCTGCAGAATGTCGGGGAAGCGCACCAGCAAGGGCAACGACAAGCCGCTCTGGCGCAGTTCGTCGACCTGTTCGAACAGGTCGATCGGCGCGCTGTTCGGGCCGTTGGGGCGCACTTCGACGCGCCCGGCCTCATTGATGGCGAAATAACCAGCGCCCCAATGGCGGATGCCATAAACACTGCGGCTATCGGCCACGGTCCATTGGCTACCATCGTCTTTGCGTGTGCGTCGTACGGACATTCAAGTCCCCTATAGATAAGTCGAAGACACTGCCCTGCATGCTGGCGGGCGCAGTGTAAAAGCCGAAAATGACGATTCGTCCGTGCCCCAGGGTAGACCCTGGCCACGGCAACGAGTTTAGAAAGCACTGGGCAAAAATGCGCGCCGGCTCAGCCGCCGGACTTTTTCGCCTTGAAGCCCTGCTTGATCAGCTCGGCGATCAGCAGCTCGACATGGTCGCCCTGGATTTCGATGACCCCATCCTTCAACGCGCCACCGGTACCGCAACGGCGCTTCAGGGTGGTGGCCAGCTCCTTGAGCTGATCGGGCGGCAACGGCACACCGGTGACGGTGGTCACGGTCTTGCCGCCGCGGCCTTTGCTTTCACGGCGCACACGGGCAATGCCATCGCCTTCGGGGATGACCTGCTGCTTGCAGGTACAGGCATCCACCGGCTGGCCACAGTCGGGGCAATGCCGACCGGCGTCGGTGGAGTAAACGAGACCGCCAAGGGCGGCGAAAGAAGAAGCTTTCTTGGCCACTTTTGTTCCTCGGTGCAGAGGACAAAAACTGGTCGTACCTTAGGGATGAGGCCGACCGCGAAGCCCCACTCTGGCAGGGGCGGCGCTACTGCTGCAAGACATGCGGCAGCCCGAAAAGGGCGCGCAGTGTAACGATAAATGCGGCGATTGCTAAGTACAGGATTGCGGCATTTTGCGAATGTTTTGCGACTACCCGGAAACTGGGGCTGCTTTGCAGCCCTGTCGCGACGCAAGGCCGTTCCCACTAGGTCCTGCATACGCCGATCGATGTGGGAGCGGCCTTACGTCGCGAAAGGACCGCAAAGCGGTCCCCACGTCATCCCAGGCTGGCTTTGTAGCGCTGCAACGCCGCCAGCGAATCCGGGCAATACGGCTTCATCAGGCTTTCTTCCTCAGCCTGCGCCAGGCCAATGAACCGCGCCTCGATCACCTCTTCCGGCTGCAACCGCAGCGGCGCATCCGACACCGCCGAATACACCGCACACCACAAACGGTTATCGGGCTGGTCAAAGTAGAACCGCTCATGAAAACGCAGTGCCGCGCCTTCAATGCCCAGCTCCTCGGCCAGTTCACGCGCCGCCGACTCGGCATACCCTTCGCCGGCCGTGACCATGCCACCCGCTGCCACATCCCAGTACCCTGGGTACAGCGCCTTGCTCAAGGTACGCCGGTGTACACACAACTCACCAGCACTGTTGAACAGCAGAATGAACGTGCAGCGGCCAATCAGGCCGCGCTCACGCAGCTCGGCGCGGGGCAAGGCGCCAAGTACCTGGTCGGCTTCGTCGACCCAGGTGACCAGCTCACGGTCGGAAGCCGCCCGGTGGGCGGCCTCGTTGGCGCTGATGGCCATGCTCAACCCTGCGACAGCAACTGGCGCAGGTCGATGACCGCAGCGTTGGCCCGGGAAATGTAGTTGGCCATGACCAGCGAGTGGTTGGCCCACATGCCGAAACCGCTGCCGTTGAGCACCATCGGGCTCCACAGCGGCTCTTGCGAGGCTTCCAGCTCACGAATGATCTGCCGCACGCTGACCGTGGCATTCTTTTTCGCCAGTACATCGGCAAAGTCGACCTCGATGGCACGCAGCAAGTGCGACAGCGCCCAGGCCTGGCCACGGGCCTCGTAGAACACGTTGTCGATCTGCAGCCATGGGGTTTCCACCAGCTCTTCGTCCACTTGCGGCGCCTGGCCGGCAACCACCGACTCGGTCTTCAGCGTGGTGTTGAGCTTGACCCGGCCAACGCTGGCCGACAGGCGCTGCGACAGCGAACCCAGGCGGGTGGCGACGTCACCCAGCCAGTTGTTCAGGTTGTCGGCGCGGGTATAGAAGATCGCGCCCTTGTCGCCAGCAGCCAGACGGGTCTGGTAGCGCGACAGCGACTTGATGCCCTCTTCGAACTCCGACTCGCTCGAGGGCAGGATCCAGCTCTTGTTGTCGAAGTTGAAGCGCGGCTCGGCCTTGGCCAGGTCGGCGTCTTCGGTAGATTGCGACTGCGAACGGGCGAAGTCCTTGCGCAAGGCGCGGGACAGGTCGCGCACCTGGACCAGCACGCCGTACTCCCAGCTCGGCATGTTGTCCATCCACAGCCCTGGCGGGAAGCGGTCGTTGGAAATGTAGCCGCCCGGCTTGTTCAGCAGGGTGCCGGCCACGGTCTTGAGGGTTTCCACGGTGGTGTAGCCAATCACCATCTGCTGGCCATTGCGCTCGGCAGCAGCCTGGGCATTCTGCTGCACCGGGAACAGCGCAGGTTCCTGGCTCCAGTACCAGCCCAAGCCGATGCACACCAGCAGATACAACCCGATCAGGGTTCCCAGGGCTCGGCTCCAAAGGCCGCCAAGGTAGCTACGGGCGGCAGCGCCGCGGCCGTCGACACGCTCACGGGGCTCGGCTTTGGCCTCGCGGTTTTTCCAATCCAGCATGGCTTTGTCCTTAATCAGTCACGACGGTTCAGGGGCTTTGACCACAGGCCTGCGCCAGGGTGCCACGGCAAGCCCGCGTGGCAGCACTATAAAGCAGACACCGCCTTACGCATAAGCGACCAATCAGTCGGTAACTGAATATTCGTTCTGAACGCAATGTTGATGCAGGGCACTCATGCGAGGGAAAAGAACTGCTAGCATAGAGCCATCATTGCCCCTGCATATCCCAACCTACAAGTAGCCAGGTCATGAGCCAAGCCGTCGAGCCAAGCCCGCTGTGCCCCGACCCGCAACTGTCGCGTAGCGGCCTGCGCAAGGACGACTCCCTTGACGAGGTACTGGTGCCCCTGCGCAAGCCGGTGTACATCCTGTTGCAGGACCACGAGCGGGCCCAGCGCCTGGCCCAGCAACTGGAATTCTTCGGGCTGCTGGTGCAGGCGCTGCCCAACGCTGCCGCGTTTCTGGCTTCGGTCGGCGAATACCCGCCTGCGGCCATCATCATGGATGTCGACTTCACCGGCAGCGGCCAGGGCCTGCTGCTGGCCGCCCAGGTACAACACGGCCTGGCGCAGAACATTCCGCTGCTGTTCTTCAGCCACCACGAAGCTGACACACCGACGCGCCTGGCTGCCGTGCGCGCCGGTGGGCAGGACTTTCTGACCGGCAGCCTGGAAGCATCCAGCCTGCTGGAAAAGGTCGAATTGCTGACCAACGCCGGCCCGCACGACCCATTGCGAGTGCTGATCATCGACGACTCACGCACCCAGGCGCTGCACACCGAACGGGTGCTGGCCAGCGCCGGCATGCTGACCCGCAGCCTGACCGACCCGATCCGCACCATGGCCGAGCTGGCCGACTTTCAGCCCGACCTGATCATTCTCGACCTGTACATGCCGGCTTGCACCGGCCCGGAACTGGCCAAGGTGATCCGCCACAGTGACCGCTATGTGAGCGTGCCGATCATCTACCTGTCCGCCGAAGACGACCTGGACAAGCAACTGGATGCCATGAGCGAAGGCGGCGATGACTTCCTGACCAAGCCGTTTCGCTCGCGCCACCTGATCACCACCGTGCGCAACCGTGCGGCCCGCGCGCGGCACCTGAAGGCACGCATGGTGCGTGACAGCCTGACCGGGCTGTACAACCACACCCATATTCTGCAATTGCTTGAGGATTGCAGCTTCCGCGCCCGCCGTGAGCAGCAGCCGTTGAGTTTCGCCATGCTCGACATCGACCACTTCAAGAAGATCAACGACCGCCACGGCCACCCCATGGGGGACCGGGTAATCAAGAGCCTGGCGCTGTTCCTCAAGCAGCGCCTGCGCAAGACCGACTTCATTGGCCGTTACGGCGGCGAGGAATTTGCCATCGTCATGCCCAATACCGCGCTGGAGGCCGCCCACAAGGTGCTTGACGAGATTCGTCGGCGCTTTGCCGACATCATCTACCCGGCACAGCCTCAGGATTTGCAGTGCACCTTCAGTGCCGGGGTGGTGCAGATGGATGAGGGGCTGGACGCGTTGACCATGGCCAGCGCGGCGGATGAAGCCCTGTACCGCGCCAAGCATGCCGGGCGTAACTGTGTAGTACGGGTAGAGCGCTGAAACGGCCCTGCCCGCGAGGAATCAGTAGCGCCATCAGATAGAGGCACTCTGCCACTTTTTTTCTGACGCCAAGCCCTCGGCGTCATCATCCGGTCACACAATCGCAATAACTTCAGCCGCCTACCCCCACTCCCCTCCGCAGGAAGTTCGCGTCTATGCGCCTGAAGTGGCTGACCAATTTCAATACGCTGTTGCTGGTGACTGTGTGTTTCACCCTGGCCGCTACCCTGTGGTGGTCGCAACGGGCGCTGGAACGGCCCTATCAGCTGATGGAGCGCTACCTGGGCCTGTCCCAGCAGTTTCAGCAGCAGGTGGCGGGCAATATCCACGCCTACCTGGGCAGCGGGGATGCCCTGCGCCATGCCGCCGCCACGCAGGCCATCCAGCAACTGCAGGGCGCCCTGGCCGACTGGCCCGCCGAACTGGCGGCCAACCTGCGCCCCAGCCTGGCCAGCCTGCAGGCCTTCACCGGCAACGAGTTGCTGGCGGCCGGCAAGCTGGCTGGCGACCCGCAAGCGCTGCTGTTGCAGGCCGAACGGGAATTGGGGGCCAATTTCGAGCAACTGGCCGGATACGCCCGCGACAGCGGCACTGCCGAGGCCGACCGCTATTTGCTCCCGCTGCTCGACGCCAGCGTGCACCTGGGCCGGCTGGCACTGGCCCGCGACAAGCTGGTCAGCAGCGGCCGCCCGGAGCTTGCTGACGAAGTGCAGCGTGAGTTGCAACTGATCCGCAGCCAGGCACAGACCATCGATGCCCTGCCTTTGCTCGGTGTCACCCGCACTGCAGCCTCTGGTGCCGACGACTTCGCCGCCATGATGGGCCTGCAAACCCAGGCCAGCGCCCGGCAGGAAGACATCGCCGTGGGCCTGAAGCGTGAGCTGCAAAACCTGCTGGGCCGCTACCCGGCCGAATTGCAGCGCACGCGCGAACAGATCGAGCGCCGTGCCGCCCTGGCTGCCAGCACCGGCCAGCGCCTGGAAGCCGTACAGCAGGCCATCGCCGCGCTCGAACCGCTAGTGCGCGCCCAACATGGCCAAATTGCCGGCGAGGTGCGCATCATCCAGGGTTTGATGATCGCCCTGATCCTGTTCATCGCCCTGTTGATCGATACCCTGCAACGGCGCCTGGCGCGCACCCTGACCGGCCTGGCCCCGGCGCTATCGTGCTGGGCCGAGGGCGACTTCGCCCAAGTGATCGCCCTAGGCAAGACCAACCGCGAACTGCATGACATTCAGGCATCGCTCAACCGCCTGCGCCAGTACCTGGTCGAACTGGTGGGCACCATTCGCCACAATGCCGAGCAGGTCGCCGGCAGCAGCCATGCCCTGGCCGGCATGAGCGCCGCGCTGCACGATGGCGCCCACCGCCAGGCCGGCGATACCGGGCAGATCCGCGACGCCTTGGGCGAGCTGGAAGCCACCATTCAGCAAGTGGCCGGTGACGCCAGCGCTGCCGCCCATGCCAGCCGCGATGCCGGGCGTGCGGTGGAACAGGGCCAGGCGGTGATTGGCCAGAGCCTGTCGGGCTTGCGGGAACTGGTCGATGAGGTACAGGGCAATGCGCGCATGATCGAGCAACTGGCCGAAGAGTCGGCCACCATCGGCGGGGTGCTGACGGTAATACGCTCGATTGCGGAACAGACCAACCTGCTGGCGCTGAACGCCGCCATCGAAGCGGCCCGGGCTGGCGAGATGGGTCGCGGCTTTGCCGTAGTGGCTGACGAGGTGCGTTCGCTGGCGCAGCGCACCACCGGGGCTACTGGCGAAATCCAGGCACTGATCGACCGCTTGCAGCAGGCGGCGCGGGAGTCGGTGGCCGGCATGCGCACCCAGCTCGAACACGCCGAAACCACCGCCAACCAGGCCCAGGCCGCCGATGGCGCGCTGGATGAGATCGTCAGCGCGATCCGCACGATCGCCGATACGGCGGTACGCATTGCCGACGTCACCGCGCAACAGACTGGCGCGGTGAGTGAGATTCGTGATCATAGCGAGCGGATTCACGCGTTGGGTGAAGACAACCTGCAGCGCATTGGTGAAGGGCGTGAGCAGGGTGAGCAATTGCTGAGCCTCGGCGGGGAGCTGGGCAAGGCGGTGCGGGCCTTCAGGGTCTGAGGCCGGCACAGGCAATACACAAGTGGCGCCAGGTGTCGCCGTCCCTTTCAACCTGCGCCAACTCCGTTATCATGCCCGGCACGTTCCACCTCGCGAGTTCGCCATGCGCCGCCTGTTTTTCCTGCTGTTCCTGCTGCTGGCCAGCCCTGTCTTCGCCACCGGCCTGCTCGACAACCGCCCCAGCGCCACCCTCGGCGCCGCTTCGCTGGCCAACAACGCCGACTTCCTGCCAGTGCACGAGGCGTTCAAGCTCGACCTGATCCAGGCCGATGCGCATACCATCAAGCTGCGCTTCATCGCCACCGACGGCTACTACCTCTACCGCCACCGCTTCCAGTTCCACACCGAACCCGCCGACATCGCCTTGGGCACGCCGAACATCCCCAAGGGCGAGGCCAAGCACGATGAGTTCTTCGGCGACGTGGAGGTGTACCACGGCGTGCTCGATATCGAACTGCCGCGCAACGATCCGCGTGCCTTTACCCTGCTGGTGGGCTATCAGGGCTGTGCTGACAAGGGCCTGTGCTACCCGCCGGAAACCGCACGGCTGAGCATCGATGGCGAAGCCGGCACAAACACCCCTGGCGCAATCGAGCAGGCCTGGAGCTGGAAATCGCTGCTGCTGTTCTTCCTCGCCGGGGTCGGCCTGACCTTCACCCCCTGTGTGCTGCCGATGCTGCCGATTCTCTCCGGCGTGGTATTGCGCGGGCAGGTCGGTGGGCCACGCGGGCTGGCGCTATCGCTGGCGTACGTACTGCCAATGGCCGCCAGCTTCGCCGCACTCGGCGCGCTGATGGGCTTGTTCGGCGCCGGCCTGAACCTGCAGGCACGCCTGCAATCGGCTTGGGTACTGGTGCCCTTCGCGCTGTTTTTCGTGGTGTTCGCCCTGGCCATGTTCGGCCTGTTCGAACTGAAGCTGCCGCAAGCCCTGAATAACCGCCTGAACAACGTCGCCAACCACACCAAGGGCGGTTCGCTACTGGGCGCTGCAGTACTCGGCGTGCTCTCCAGCCTGCTGGTTTCGCCCTGTGTGTCGGCGCCCCTGGCAGGCGCGCTGCTGTACATCAGCGCCAGCGGCGATGCCTTGGGCGGGGCGCTCAAACTGTTCGCCCTGGGCCTGGGCATGGGCGCGCCACTGTTGCTGGTGGCCACCGGTGGCGCAGCCTGGCTGCCGAAAAGCGGCCCTTGGCTGAACACCGTGAAAAACGCCATCGGCGTACTGCTGCTGGGGCTGGCCATCGGCCTGCTCAGCCGGGTGCTGCCCGGCCCGGTAACCCTGTTGCTGGTCGGCCTGCTTGCCGCAGGCGTGGCACTGTTCCTCGGCGCCTTGGAGTTCGTGGTCAAGACTGCGCGCCAGCGCCTGGCGCAACTGCTCGGCCTGGCCTTGCTGGTATACGCGCTGGCTTGCTGGTATGGCGCCCTCAGTGGCCAGGGCGACCCGCTGCGGCCACTGCCCGTGCCCAGCCAGGCGGCCAGCGCTGGTACCACCGCGGCCACAGCGCAGGCCTGGCAAACCATCACCACCCCGCAAGCCCTGGATGCCGCGCTGGCACAGGCCAAGGCAGCCGGCCAACCGGTGTTGCTGGACTGGTACGCCGACTGGTGCATCAGTTGCAAGGTCATCGAACACGAGGTGCTCAACGCCGCCCAGGTGCAGCCGCAACTGGCGGCGTTCAAGCTGCTGCGGTTCGACATCACCGCAAGCAACGCCGAGCAACGCTCGCTCCTTGACCGGTACCAACTGTTCGGCCCGCCTGCGCTGTTGTTCTTTGCCGCGAACGGCAGCGAAATTACCGCCGATCGGGTGATTGGCGAGATAAATGCCGGGGAATTCGCGCAGATTCTCACGCGCGTGCGCGGCAAACTCGGTCTATAACTTCCCGCGGGCCGGGAAAAATCCTCGATTAGGTGACCAGATTTAAATATTTGGTCACATACTTCGCGCGAATCTCGGACATCGTGCTGGCTATTGCCGGGAACTGGACACTTGCCGTCGCTTTACGGCACACTCGCCGCGCTGTGTCGAATTGCCCTACAAATCCAAGGAATCCACAGATGGCAACGCTACTGGTGCTTCACGGCCCCAACCTCAACCTGCTCGGTACTCGCGAGCCTGGCCACTACGGCGCCGTGACCCTGGCCCAGATCAACCAGGACCTGGAGCAACGTGCCCGCGCCGCAGGCCACCATCTGCAGTACCTGCAGAGCAATGCCGAATACGAATTGATCGACCGCATTCACGCGGCACGCAACGAGGGTGTGGACTTCATCCTGATCAATCCGGCTGCTTTCACCCACACGAGCGTCGCATTACGTGACGCATTGCTTGCGGTGAGCATCCCATTCATCGAAGTGCACCTGTCCAACGTGCACAAACGCGAACCGTTCCGTCACCACTCCTACTTTTCCGATGTGGCCGTAGGGGTGATCTGCGGCCTGGGCGCAAGCGGTTATCGCCTGGCCCTGGAGTCTGCACTGGAACAACTGGCTGCCAACGCACAGCCCAAATGATGAAAACCCCGGCCTCGATGGGCCGGGGTTCCAGAGAAACGTTCTAGATACGTTTTTGTATTTCGCCCCCTGACCGAACCTTTGGGAGTTGATGATTAATGGATATCCGTAAAGTCAAGAAACTGATCGAGCTGCTGGAAGAGTCTGGCATCGACGAGCTGGAGATCAAGGAAGGCGAAGAGTCGGTTCGTATCAGCCGTCACAGCAAGACCCCAGCTGCCCAGCAGTTCTACGCACCGGCCCCGATGGCTGCCGCCCCGGCCGCTGCTGCCCCGGTCGCCGCTGCTGCGCCAGCCGCCGAAGCCGCTGCTGCTGCTGCCCCGGCGCTGAAAGGCACCGTGATCCGTTCGCCAATGGTAGGTACCTTCTACCGCAAACCTTCGCCGACCTCGCCGAACTTCGCTGAAGTTGGCCAGAGCGTGAAGAAGGGCGACACCCTGTGCATCGTCGAAGCCATGAAGATGATGAACCACATCGAAGCCGATGTTGGCGGTGTCATCGACGCCATCCTGGTAGAAGACGGCCAGCCGGTTGAGTTCGACCAGCCGCTGTTCACCATCGTTTGAATCGCGGAGAGCCAACGATGTCTGGGAAGCTCGAAAAAGTCCTGATCGCCAACCGCGGGGAAATTGCCCTGCGGATCCTGCGTGCCTGCAAAGAGCTGGGCATCAAGACCGTCGCCGTGCACTCCACTGCCGACCGTGAACTGATGCACCTGGGCCTGGCAGACGAGTCGGTCTGCATCGGCCCTGCATCGTCGAAGGATTCCTACCTGCATATCCCGGCGATCATCGCTGCCGCCGAAGTGACTGGCGCCACCGCGATTCACCCGGGTTACGGCTTCCTGGCGGAAAACGCCGATTTCGCCGAGCAGGTGGAAAAATCCGGTTTCGCCTTCATCGGCCCGAAAGCCGACACCATTCGCCTGATGGGCGACAAGGTTTCGGCCAAGGACGCGATGATCAAGTCGGGCGTACCGACCGTACCGGGCTCTGATGGCCCGCTGCCGGAAGACGAAGAAGTCGCCTTGGCAATCGCCCGTGACGTCGGCTACCCGGTGATCATCAAGGCCGCCGGTGGCGGTGGTGGTCGCGGTATGCGCGTGGTGCACAAGGAAGAGGACCTGATCGCCTCGGCCAAGCTCACCCGCACCGAAGCCGGTGCTGCCTTCGGCAACCCGATGGTCTACCTGGAAAAGTTCCTGACCAACCCACGCCACGTGGAAGTTCAGGTGCTGTCCGACGGCCAGGGCAACGCCATTCACCTGGGTGACCGTGACTGCTCGCTGCAGCGTCGCCACCAGAAGGTCCTGGAAGAAGCACCAGCCCCGGGTATCGATGAAAAGGCCCGCCAGGAAGTGTTCAAGCGCTGCGTCGATGCGTGCATCGAGATCGGCTACCGCGGTGCCGGTACGTTCGAATTCCTGTACGAAAACGGCCGCTTCTACTTCATCGAGATGAACACCCGGGTGCAGGTTGAACACCCTGTGTCGGAGATGGTCACCGGTATCGACATCGTCAAGGAGATGCTGAGCATCGCCGCTGGCAACAAGCTGTCGTTCCGCCAGGAAGACGTTGTCATCCGTGGCCACTCGCTGGAGTGCCGGATCAACGCCGAGGACCCGAAGAAGTTCATCCCGAGCCCAGGCAAGGTCAAGCACTTCCACGCCCCAGGTGGCAACGGCGTGCGCGTGGATTCGCACCTGTACAGCGGTTATTCGGTACCCCCGAACTACGACTCGCTGATCGGCAAGCTGATCACCTACGGCAAAGACCGCGATGAAGCCATGGCGCGCATGCGCAATGCCCTGGACGAGATCGTCGTCGACGGCATCAAGACCAACATCCCGCTGCACCGCGACCTGGTGCGTGATGAAGGTTTCTGCAAAGGCGGCGTCAACATTCACTACCTCGAGCACAAACTGGCCAACCAGGAGTGATCGTGTAGTGTGATGGACCAGAACCCCGGACTTGTGCCGGGGTTTTTTATTGCTTACCCAAGGCTCACACACCCCTGTAGGAGCGGCCTTGCGTCGCGAAAGGGCCGCGAAGCGGCCCCGGGAATATCTGCGGCGAAGCTGAGATCGTGGGGCCGCTGCGCGCCCCATCGCGACACAAGGCCGCTCCTACAGGGACCGCAGGTTACCCCTTCATCCGCGGCATCTCGATATGATGCTCATGCACCCGCCGATAAAGCGTTGCGCGCGAAATGCCCAACGCCCGCGCCGCATCGGCCGGCTTCCAGCGATGGCGAATCAGCGCATCCAGCAACAGTTGCCGCGCCGGGCACGACACCCCGCCTGCAACCGAGCCTACCGCCCCACCCCGCACCTCCTGCGGCAAATCCTGCACCCGCACCTGCCCGCCCTCGCAGACCGCACAGGCATAGCGCAACACCTGCCGCAGCTGGCGCAAATTGCCCGGCCAGCGATAAACCAGCAGCGCCTGCAAGGCATCGTCCGCCAGTACAACTTCGACGCCACAGGCCGCAGCCTCTTCGGCCAGCAATTGGTGAATCAGCCCCAACCGGTCCTCCCGCTCACGCAGCGGCGGCAACTCGAAGCGGGCATTGGCCAGGCGGAAGTACAAGTCTTCGCGGAAACGCCCGTCTTCTACCATTGCCGCCAGATCACGGTGGGTGGCACAGATCACCTGGATATCCACCCGCTCCCGCCGCGCCGCGCCCAGCGGCGCCACTTCGCCCTCGGCCAGCACCCGTAGCAACCGGGTTTGCAGGTTCAGTGGCATATCACCGATCTCGTCGAGGAACAACGTACCGCCGTGGGCCTGCTGCAACAGCCCTTGCATGCCTTTGCTGGAAGCACCGGTGAAAGCCCCCGCCACATAACCGAACAACTCGCTCTCGATCAGGCTCTCGGGGATGGCTGCACAGTTCAGGGTCACGAAGGGGCCGTCACGGCGCTGGCTCTGCTGGTGCAACTGACGGGCGAACACCTCCTTGCCGGCCCCGGTTTCACCCAGCACCAGCACGGCCAGGTTGCAGTCCTTGACGCGGGTAGCCAAGCGCAGGCGCTGTTCAATGCGGCTGTCCTGGGCCTGCTGCAGCGGTTGCGCCCGCTGGCGTTGCCGAGGGGCGCTGACCCGGCCGTACAAACCACCCAGGCCAGGCAGGCGCTGGGCCGACGACGCGCTGACCCGGCGTAGCTGGTCCATGTCGAACAGCTCGCCAATGTGCACCGGCAAACGGCCCAGGCGTTCGACCAGGCGCTGCCGGGCCAGGCTGTTGATGGCCTGCAGGCGACCATCGGCATCCCAGGCCAGCAGGTAATCAGGCTGGCTTTCCACATAGCCCGGGGTGCCATGGGCGCGCATCACCCAGTGGCCCTGGGCAGTGTGCATGAAAAAGGCGTTTTCGATGTCGCGAGCGGTTTGCTCGACCAGCTGACGGATCAGGTGCTGGCTGCGGCGGTCGTCCGGTGACTGCAAAGCAGACACATCCACCACCCCCAGCAACTCACCCAACGGGTCGAACACCGGGGCCGCCGTGCAGGTCAGGCCGATGAACGCCGCCCGGAAGTGGTCGCGCTTGTGCACCGTGACCGGGGCCTTGCTGGTGAGCACCGCCGCCACGCCACAGGTACCCTCCTCGCCCTCCGACCAGCAAGTGCCCAGGTACAGGCCGGCTTTGCGACAGTCGTTGCGAATGGCCGATTCGACCCGGTAGTCGATGGTGCGCCCTTGGGCGTCGGTCAGCAGCACGCAATAGTCGGCGCCCCGCACGCGCTCGTGCAGGCGGGCCACGGCGTCGCTGGCGATGCGCAGAAACAGCTGCGCGCGTTCACGGCACTCATTGAGCAGGCTTTGGGAAAGGATGCGCGGGCCCTGCTGGGAGGCGGGGTCCAGGCGGTACAGCTCCATGGAACGGCGCCATGAATCGAGGATCAGCGGCGGTACCGGCGCCTGTGGCAGGCGGTCGGCATTCTTCAGCACCCTGCTGACGCAATCGACATGGGCTCGGGAGTTCGCGGCAAGCATTCGGGCCCTCCGGTTCTCGTTGCTGTTTTTATCGTTGTTCGGCCATTAAGCGCTTGCGCGCCCGCCCCGACAAGCACTGTGTGGTTACCGGCTGGCTTGAGACGCAGCGTCTCAGCGTCTCGCCCAACGCGGCTGCGCACTGGCACCGCGCGTCTCGCCGTGCCCGCCCTGCAGCCGCCACCAAGGCAGGCCAAAGCGCTCTGCAACGGCCCCTTCGGCGCCCTTGGGCAAAGCTGGCACCGCCCTTGCTCCTGTCTTGGCAAACAAGAATACGAGGTGCGCCATGCCGCTACCCGCCCCGCTTGTCGGGATCATTGCCAACCCTGCCTCCGGCCGTGACCTGCGCCGCCTGACGGCCAGCGCCGGGCTCTATTCGAGCACCGACAAGGCTTCGGCAATCCAGCGCCTGCTGGCCGCCTTCGGCGCCACCGGCATCGGCCAGGTGCTGCTGCCCAGCGACATGACCGGCATCGCCGCCGCCGTGCTCAAGGCCAGCCACGGCCCGGCTGCGCTCGACCAGCACTGGCCAGCCATCGAAATACTCGACCTGCCGTTGTCGCAGACCGTAGCCGACACCCGCCTGGCCACCCGACGCATGGTCGAGCGCGGTGTGGCGCTGATCGCCGTGCTGGGGGGCGATGGCACCCACAAGGCCGTCGCCGCCGAGGCGCAAGATGTGCCACTGCTGACCCTATCCACCGGCACCAACAATGCCTTCCCCGAACTGCGCGAGGCCACCAGCGCCGGCCTTGCCGGTGGCCTGCTGGCCACCGGCCGGGTACCGGCCAGCATTGGCCTGCGCCGCAACAAGCGCCTGGTGGTGACAGTGCCGCAGCAGCAACTGGCCGAATGGGCCCTGGTGGAAGTGGCAGTGTCACCGCAGCGTTTCATCGGCGCCCGCGCACTCAGCCGCCGCGAAGACCTTGCCGAAGTTTTCGCCTGCTTCGCCGAACCGCATGCCATCGGCCTGTCGGCGCTGTGTGGCCTGTGGTGCCCGGTGTCGCGCCAGGCCCCGCACGGCGCCTGGGTTCGCCTGGCACCCGGCGCTGAACAGGCACTGCTCGCGCCGCTGGCCCCCGGCCTGCTGCAAGCCTGTGGCATCACCGCCAGCGGCACGCTGCTGCCCGATGTTGCCCACCGCCTCAGCCTGGCCAGCGGCACCCTGGCCCTGGACGGCGAGCGCGAAATCGAATTCGCCGAACACGACACCCCCACCATCACCCTCGACCACCGTGGCCCGCTCAGTGTGGACGTCGAGGCCGTGCTGGCGCATGCCGCCCGTCACCACCTGCTGGCCGTGCCTCGCGGCCATCGACTGCACCCTGCAAACCCGTGTTGAGACAACCCCGGAGAACAACAACATGTCCAATCAACTCAGTACCGAACAACTGCTGCATGCCTATGAAGTGATGCGCACCATCCGCGCCTTTGAAGAACGCCTGCACGTGGAGTTCGCCACTGGCGAAATCCCCGGTTTCGTGCACCTCTACGCCGGCGAAGAGGCCTCGGCTGCCGGGGTCATGGCCCACCTGCGCGACAGCGACTGCATCGCCTCGACCCATCGCGGCCATGGCCATTGCATCGCCAAGGGCGTGGATGTGTACGGCATGATGGCCGAAATCTACGGCAAGAAGACCGGCGTATGCGGTGGCAAGGGTGGCTCGATGCACATTGCCGACCTGGAGAAAGGCATGCTCGGGGCAAACGGTATCGTCGGTGCCGGCGCCCCCCTGGTGGCCGGCGCAGCACTGGCGGCCAAGCTCAAGGGGCGCGACGACGTGGCGGTAGCGTTCTTCGGCGACGGGGCCTCCAACGAAGGCGCGGTATTCGAAGCCATGAACATGGCGTCGATCATGAACCTGCCGTGCGTCTTCGTCGCCGAGAACAATGGCTACGCCGAAGCCACCGCCTCCAACTGGTCGGTGGCCTGCGACCACATCGCCGACCGCGCGGCCGGCTTCGGCATGCCCGGGGTGACCATCGACGGCTTCGATTTCTTTGCCGTGTACGAGGCCGCCGGTGCGGCCATCGAGCGCGCCCGCTCCGGGCAAGGGCCATCGCTGGTCGAGGTCAAGCTCAGCCGCTACTACGGCCATTTCGAGGGCGACGCGCAAACCTACCGCGCGGCGGATGAAGTCAAGAACCTGCGCGAATCGCGCGACTGCCTGATGCAGTTCCGCGACAAGACCACCCGCGCCGGCCTGCTCACGGCCCAGCAGCTGGACGCCATCGACGCACGCGTCGAGGACCTGATCGAAGACGCTGTGCGCCGCGCCAAGTCCGACCCCAAGCCACTGCCCGCCGACCTGCTCAGCGATGTCTACGTCGCCTACCCCTGAGCCGCGCATTACAAGAACAACAGGAGAACCACCATGGCAAGAAAGATCAGCTACCAGCAGGCCATCAACGAAGCACTGGCCCAGGAAATGCGCCGCGACGACAGTGTGTTCATCATTGGCGAGGACGTTGCCGGCGGTGCCGGGGCGCCCGGTGAGGAAGACGCCTGGGGTGGCGTGCTGGGCGTGACCAAAGGCCTGTACCACCAGTTCCCGGGCCGAGTACTGGACGCTCCCCTGTCGGAAATCGGCTACGTCGGCGCAGCGGTCGGTGCCGCCACCCAGGGCCTGCGCCCGGTGTGCGAGCTGATGTTCGTGGACTTCGCCGGCTG
The DNA here is from genome assembly GCF_000190455.2 of Pseudomonas sp. TJI-51. Lineage (NCBI taxonomy): Bacteria > Pseudomonadati > Pseudomonadota > Gammaproteobacteria > Pseudomonadales > Pseudomonadaceae > Pseudomonas > Pseudomonas sp. TJI-51. The sequence continues at coordinate 64,980 of NZ_AEWE02000045.1, read as the reverse complement.
CTGCCTGGACCAGATACTCAACCAGGCCGCCAAGTTTCGCTACATGTTCGGCGGCAAGGCAGTCACCCCGCTGGTGATGCGCACCATGTACGGCGCAGGCCTGCGCGCAGCGGCCCAGCATTCGCAAATGCTCACCTCGCTGTGGACGCACATTCCAGGCCTGAAGGTGGTGTGCCCATCCTCGCCCTACGACGCCAAGGGGCTATTGATTCAGGCGATCCGCGACAACGACCCGGTGATCTTCTGCGAGCACAAGCTGCTCTACAGCATGCAGGGCGAGGTGCCGGAAGAGGTGTACACGGTCCCCTTCGGCGAAGCCAACTTCCTGCGTGATGGCGATGACGTGACCCTGGTCACCTACGGGCGCATGGTGCATGTAGCCCTGGAGGCCGCCAACAACCTGGCCCGCCAGGGCATCGACTGCGAAGTACTGGACCTGCGCACCACCAGCCCGCTGGACGAAGACAGCATTCTGGAAAGCGTGGAAAAAACCGGCCGCCTGGTAGTCATCGACGAAGCCAACCCGCGCTGCTCGATGGCCACCGATATCAGTGCCCTGGTGGCGCAGAAGGCTTTCGCTGCGCTCAAGGGCCCGATCGAGATGGTCACCGCACCGCACACCCCGGTGCCGTTCTCCGACGCCCTGGAAGACCTGTACATCCCTGACGCGGCGAAGATCGAGGCCGCCGTGCGCAAAGTGATCGAAGCTGCAAGGAGTGCCGCATGAGCCAGATCCATACCCTGACCATGCCCAAGTGGGGCCTGTCGATGACCGAGGGCCGGGTAGACACCTGGCTCAAGCAGGAAGGCGACCCGATCACCAAAGGCGACGAGGTGCTGGACGTCGAGACCGACAAGATCAGCAGCAGTGTCGAGGCCCCGTTCAGCGGTGTGCTGCGCCGCCAGGTGGCCAGGCCGGATGAAACCCTGCCGGTGGGCGCACTGCTGGCCGTGGTGGTGGAAGGCGAAGCCGAAGAGGCCGAGATCGATGCCGTGGTGCAGCGCTTCCAGGCCGAGTTCGTCGCCGAAGGCGGCGCCGACCAAGCCCAGGGCCCAGCCCCGCAAAAGGCTGAAGTGGGCGGCCGCCTGCTGCGCTGGTTCGAGCTGGGTGAAGGCGGCACGCCGTTGGTGCTGGTGCACGGCTTTGGCGGCGACCTTAACAACTGGCTGTTCAACCACCCGGCGCTGGCGGCCGAGCGGCGAGTGATCGCCCTTGATCTGCCGGGGCATGGCGAGTCGGCCAAGGCCCTGCAGCGCGGCGATCTGGATGAACTGAGCGAGAGCGTGCTGGCCCTGCTTGACCACCTGGGCATTGCCAAGGCGCACCTGGGGGGGCATTCGATGGGCGGTGCAGTCAGCCTGAACCTGGCGCGCCTGGCACCGCAGCGGGTGGCCAGCCTGAGCCTGGTGGCCAGTGCCGGCCTGGGTGAAGCGATCAACGGGCAATACCTGCAAGGCTTCGTCAGCGCAGCCAACCGCAATGCCCTGAAGCCACAGATGGTGCAGCTGTTCGCCGACCCGGCGCTGGTCACCCGGCAGATGCTGGAAGACATGCTCAGGTTCAAGCGCCTGGAAGGCGTTGACCAGGCCCTGCAGCAATTGGCTGCGGCACTGGCCGAAGGCGACCGCCAACGCCACGACCTGCGTGGCGTGCTGGGGCAGCACCCGGCGCTGGTGGTGTGGGGCGGCAAGGACGCGATCATCCCGGCCAGCCATGCCGAAGGGTTGGAGGCCGAAGTACTGGTGCTGCCCGAAGCCGGCCATATGGTGCAGATGGAGGCGGCCGACCAGGTCAACCAGCAATTGCTCGCATTCCTGCGCAAGCACTGAACCTATTCCGTGAGCCTGGAGAACAACCATGAATGACTTGAGCCACACTCACATGCGCGCTGCCGTATGGCATGGCCGCAACGACATTCGCGTAGAACAGGTCCCCCTGCCAGCCGACCCGGCGCCGGGCTGGGTGCAGATCAAGGTCGACTGGTGCGGCATTTGCGGCTCCGACCTGCATGAGTACGTCGCCGGGCCGGTATTCATCCCGGTCGAGGCGCCGCACCCGCTGACCGGCATCCAGGGCCAGTGCATCCTCGGCCACGAATTCTGTGGTCAGATCGCCAAACTGGGTGAAGGCGTCGAAGGCTTTGCCGTCGGTGACCCGGTGGCTGCAGACGCCTGCCAGCATTGCGGCACCTGCTACTACTGTACCCGTGGCCTGTACAACATCTGTGAACGCCTGGCCTTCACCGGCCTGATGAACAACGGCGCCTTCGCCGAGTGGGTCAATGTGCCGGCGAACCTGCTGTACCGCTTGCCGCAGGGCTTTCCGGCAGAGGCTGGCGCGCTGATCGAGCCGCTGGCGGTGGGCATGCATGCGGTGAAGAAGGCCGGCAGCTTGCTGGGCCAGACCGTGGTGGTGGTGGGCGCCGGCACCATCGGCCTGTGCACCATCATGTGCGCCAAGGCAGCCGGTGCGGCGCAGGTAATTGCGCTGGAAATGTCATCTGCGCGCAAGGCCAAGGCCAGGGAAGTCGGCGCCAGCGTGGTGCTCGACCCGAGCCAGTGCGATGCCCTGGCAGAGATTCGCGCGCTTACCGGCGGCCTGGGGGCGGATGTGAGCTTCGAGTGCATCGGCAACAAGCACACGGCCAAACTGGCCATCGACACCATCCGTAAGGCCGGCAAGTGCGTGCTGGTAGGCATTTTTGAAGAGCCCAGCGAATTCAACTTCTTCGAACTGGTATCCACCGAGAAGCAGGTGCTGGGGGCATTGGCGTACAACGGCGAATTTGCCGATGTCATTGCCTTTATTGCAGACGGGCGGCTGGACATTCGCCCGCTGGTGACCGGGCGGATCGGGCTGGAGCAGATTGTCGAGCTGGGGTTTGAGGAACTGGTGAACAACAAGGAGGAAAACGTGAAGATCATCGTGTCACCAGGCGGGCATTGATTGCACCTCAACCTGTGGCACCGGCTTCGCCGGTGTTCGCGGGCACGCCCGCTCCCACAGGGGTTGCGCCAGCTTTTAAGACAGGTATAGGCCCACAAGCGGCACAAAGCCTGTAGGAGCGGCCTTGTGTCGCGATGGGGCGCGAAGCGGCCCCGGCGATATCTGCAGCGAAGCTGAAATCGTGGGGCCGCTGCGCGGCCCATCGCGACGCAAGGCCGCTCCTACAGGGATGTGCATCAGCGCAGGCGCTCGCTGTTTCAGGATCCCATTCTGCGTCATAATCGGCAGACCTATTGCCCGGTTCTCGCCATGCGTCCACTGCTCCCCATTACCCTGGTCCTGCTGCTCGCCGCCTGTGGCGATGGCGAATCGTTGCTGCCGCCGGATGCCCGCCTGCCCGACGGTGGGCGCTACCGGGGCCAGGTGGTCGATGGCCTGCTGCAGGGTGAGGGGCGAATCGACTATCCCAACGGCAGCTGGTATGCCGGCACCTTCAAGGACGGCCAGTGGCATGGCCAGGGCGAATGGCACGGCCAGAACGGCGAGGTGTACCGCGGCCAGTTCGCCGCAGGGCTGTTCGAGGGGCTGGGCGATTTGACCACACCGGGCAGCCACTATGCCGGCACGTTCAAGCACGGCCGCCGCGATGGCGAAGGTACCCTCAAGCAAGCCGACCAAACCTACCGCGGCCAATTCAAGGACGACCTGTACGACGGCGCCGGCGAGCTGGTGCTGGCCGACGGCAGCCGTTACCAGGGCCTGTTCGCCAAGGGCAAGCCCAACGGCGCGGGGGTGCGCAGCGACGCCAGCGGTAACCGGTTCAGCGGCCATTTCAGCAATGGCCAACTGCAAGGCAGCGGCACCTACGACAGCGTCGATGGCGAGCAGTACATCGGCGAGTTCAAGGACAACCGTATTGAAGGCCGTGGCCGCTACGAGAGTGCCGATGGCGATGTTTGGATCGGCCAATTCAAGGACGGCTCGCTGATCGGCGAAGGTGAATTGCTGGGCAGCGACGGCAGCCATTACAAAGGCACGTTCGCCGACTGGCGGCTGTCTGGCCAAGGCAGCTTGCAACTGGCCGCCGGCAGCCAGTACGTAGGCGGCTTCCTCAACGATGCCTACAACGGCAAGGGGCGCCTGATCCTGCCCAACGGCAAGGTCGAAAGCGGCGTGTGGGCCAACGGGGTGCGCGTGCGCGACCAGCATGGCACGCTGCTGCCCGACCCGCTTGACCTGGCCCTGCTCAACCAGGGCCGGCTACTGCAACAGGCGCTGGCCGCAGTGCCGCGCTCGGCCCCGCCGATTCAGCTGTACAGCCTGGTGGTGGGCGGTGATGGCCAACAGAGTGTGTTCCTGCGTGAAGCCGACTACGTCAGCAACATGCTCAAGGTACGCTTTGGCGCCCGCGGCCAGGTGACCCTGGTCAACCACCGCGACCACCTGGCCAACCGCCCCATGGCAACCCGCGAGAACCTCACCCGTGCCGCCCGCACCCTGGCCGAGCGCAGCGGCCCGGAAGACCTGGTGTTCATCTACCTCACCAGCCACGGCAGCGCAGACCACCAGCTGGTGCTCGACCAACCCCGCCTGCAACTGGCCGACTTGTCCGCCGACGAGCTGGCAACGGCCCTTGCGCCGCTGAAGGATCGCGACAAGGTCATTGTCATCTCGGCCTGCTATTCAGGGGGGTATATCGCCCCGCTGAAAGATGAGCGTACCCTGATCATGACTGCCGCACGCGCCGACCGTGTCTCCTTCGGTTGCTCGGAGGAAGCTGATTTCACCTACTTTGGCGAAGCCCTGTTCGCCCAGGCCCTGAACCAGACCGACGACCTGAAACAGGCGTTTGAACTGGCACGCGGCAGTGTTGCCGAAAGGGAACAAAGGGAAGGTTTCGACGCCTCTGAGCCTCAGTTGTGGGCGCCGCCGGCGGTGCTTGAGCATTGGCAGCAACTGCGCCGGCAACAGGCCGAAGAAGCATTGCGCAACACGAACCAGGCCAAGGTGGGCGCACAGGCAAAAAACCCGGGCAACCACTAGACTTGGGTGTAACAAGGGAGAGACATCATGTACTTGACGCCTCAGCATGTCCTGCTTGCCGGTGCCACCGGCCTCACCGGTGAACACCTGCTCGACCGCCTGCTCAACGAGCCCACCATCACCCGCGTGCTGGCCCCGACCCGCCGGCCGTTGGCCGAACATCCGCACCTGGAAAACCCGGTGGGTGACCCGGCAGTGTTCCTGCCGCAGCTGGCCGGCAGGGTCGACGTTGCCTATTGCTGCCTGGGCACCACCCTCAAACAGGCCGGCTCCGAGTCGGCGTTCCGCGCGGTGGACCTGGACATGGTGGTGGCGTTCAGCAAACGGGCCCGGGAAATGGGCGCACGGCATTTGCTGGTGGTCAGTGCCTTGGGCGCCGACCCGAAATCATCGATTTTCTACAATCGGGTGAAGGGCGAGATGGAAGAGGCGCTCAAAGCGCAGGATTGGCCGCAACTGACCATCGTGCGGCCGTCTCTGCTGTTGGGCGAGCGCATCAAGCCGCGGCTGGCAGAGCAGTTGGTTTCACCGTTGTCCCGGCTGATTCCGGGCAAATACCGAGGGATCGAGGCCTGCACCCTGGCCCGTGCGCTATGGCGCCTGGCCCTTGAGGAAGAAGACGGGGTGCGGATCGTGGAGTCGGATGAACTGCGCAAGCTGGGCAAGAAGTAAGCCGCAAGCATTGCACGGTACCTGTGGGAGCGGCCTTGCGTCGCGAAAGGGCCGCGCAGCGGCCCCGGATTTCAGCTTTTGCACAAACATGGCTGGGGCCGCTTTGCGGCCCATTCGCGACGCAAGGCCGCTCCCACACCACAGGACCGTGCAACCCCTCACAGCCCCCCTGTGGCCTGGAAGCCTACACCAGCAGCAGTCAGCAAGGACAACGGCAGCAACAGGGGATCAAGCAGCATGCTACCTGGCAGGTCCAGCCCCGGATAGCTCGGGGCTTGAGCCCCAAACCGATCCTGCGGGCAGCAACCACCGTTGATCACATACAGATCCAGACGCGTACCGGCATACACCACCGGCCCCCCCGGCTTGTTGGCATCCAGCGTGCGCACCGTGGCACAACCACTGAGCAACCCCAGCGCCAGCAAGCCGGCCAGCGCCCGTTTCAATCATCCACCCCGAAATGGTGCTCGCCCCAACGCGGCAGCATGTCCTGGGGAATGTTCAGCAGGTTGAGAATGCGCGCCACAACGAAGTCGACCAGGTCGTCGATGGTTTGCGGCTGGTGATAGAAGCCCGGCGCCGCCGGCAGAATCACCGCGCCCATCTGCGACAACTTGAGCATGTTCTCCAGGTGAATGGTGGAGAATGGCGCTTCGCGGGGCACCAGAATCAACTGGCGGCGCTCCTTGAGGGTCACGTCGGCTGCGCGCTCGATCAGGTTGTTGCAGGCCCCGGTGGCAATCGCCGACAAGGTGCCGGTGGAACACGGCACCACCACCATCGCTGCTGGCGCGCCCGAGCCCGAGGCCACTGGCGACATCCAGTCTTCCTTGCCATACACGCGGATCTGCCCATCGGCAGCACCGGTGTATTCGGTGAGGAAGGCCTGCATCGCCTGGGGCTTGGCCGGCAGCAGCACATCGGTCTCGGTGGCCATTACCAGTTGCGCCGCCTTGGAGATCAGAAAATGCACCTCGCGGTCCTCGCGCACCAGGCAATCGAGCAGGCGCAGGCCGTACTGGGCGCCTGAAGCGCCCGTCATGGCCAGGGTAACGCGTTCCGGCCCGTTCACTTCAGCGCCTCGGCCAGCTTGCCATGCAGGCCGCCGAAGCCGCCGTTGCTCATGATCACCACGTGGGTGCCCGGGCGGGCCTGGCCCTTGATGCGTTCGATGATCGCTTCGAGGCTGTCGGCAACCACACTCGGTACCTTGCACTGCGCAGCAGTCGCAGCGAGGTCCCAGCCCAGGTTGGCCGGCGCGTACCAAATCACTTGGTCGGCGTCGTTGACGCTTTCTGGCAGGCCATCGCGGTGTGCACCCAACTTCATCGAGTTGGAGCGCGGTTCGATTACCGCGATCACCGGCGCCTCGCCAACGCGCTTGCGCAGGCCGTCGAGGGTAGTAGCGATGGCAGTAGGATGGTGAGCGAAGTCATCGTAGATCGTCACGCCCTGCACTTCGGCAACCTTCTCCATGCGCCGCTTGACGCTCTTGAAGGCGCAGAGGCCCTCGATGCCCATGGCCGGCACCACGCCGACATGGCGGGCGGCTGCCAGGGTAGCCAGGGCGTTGGCGACGTTGTGCTGACCGGTCAGCGCCCAGTCCACCACACCTTGCGCCTGGCCCTCGAACAGCACTTCGAAACGCGAGCCATCGGCGCTGAGCAGGCGGGCCTGCCACTGGCCACCTTCACCCGTGGTGTGTACTGGGGTCCAGCAGCCCATGCCGATGACCCGCTCCAGCGCTTGTTCGGTGGTCGGGTGGATCACCAGGCCTTCGCTGGGGATGGTACGCACCAGGTGGTGGAACTGCCGCTCGATCGAGGCCAGGTCCGGGAAAATGTCTGCGTGATCGAACTCAAGGTTGTTGAGGATCGCAGTGCGCGGGTGGTAGTGCACGAACTTTGAACGCTTGTCGAAGAAGGCACTGTCGTACTCGTCGGCTTCGACCACGAAGAACGGCGTAGCCCCCAGGCGGGCCGACACCGAGAAGTTCTGCGGTACACCGCCAATCAGGAAGCCCGGGCTCATGCCGGCGTGCTCCAGCACCCAGGCCAGCATGCTGCTGGTGGTGGTTTTGCCGTGGGTACCGGCCACGGCCAGCACCCAACGGCCTTGCAGCACGTGGTCGGCCAGCCACTGCGGGCCAGAAACATAAGGCAGGCCCTTGTTCAGCACGTATTCAACCGCCGGGTTGCCGCGCGACATGGCGTTGCCGATCACCACCAGGTCGGGCGCCGGCTCCAGTTGAGCCGGGTCGTAGCCTTGGGTCAGCTCGATGCCCTGGGCTTCGAGCTGCGTGCTCATCGGCGGGTAGACGTTGGCGTCCGAACCGGTCACGCGATGGCCAAGCTCCTTGGCCAGCACTGCCAGCGAGCCCATGAAAGTGCCGCAAATACCGAGAATGTGAATATGCATGGTCGACCTCGCAAAACATCGAGGCAGGGTAGCCCAGGGCGCGACAAATCGCACCCGCTGTTTCGCTCAGTCGCCCCGGGTGATGCCGTGTTTGCGCAGTTTTCGATACAAGGTATTGCGGCTGATGCCCAAGTGTTCGGCGACACGGGTGAGGTGCCAGTGTTTTGCCTGCAGCACCTCAATGAGCGCTTGCCGTTCTGCGTCCTGCAACACCTCGGTACCCTCACCTGGTCCATTGTCGGACCTGTGGGAGCGGGCGAGCCCGCGAACCGGGGCAACGCCCTCGCCTTGTGTCGACTGGGCAGGCGGTTTCGCGGGCGCGCCCGCTCCCACAGACCCGGTGTGGCTGCGCACAATGGCAGGGAGATCCGGGAAAGTGATGCGGGCACCTTCGCAAAGCGCCACCAGGGTACGCAGCACGTTGCGCATCTGCCGCACGTTGCCCGGCCAGGCGAAGTCCAGCAGCGCCTGGCGCGCCCTCGGTTCGATGTCGATCAGTTGGCCCTGCGCCTCCTGGCGCAGCAGGAAGTCCAGCAACTGCGCCTTGTCACTGCGCTCGCGTACGGCCGGCAATGCCACTTCCAGGCCATTGAGGCGGTAATACAGGTCTTCACGGAAAGTGCCCTGCTCGACCCGCTGCAGCAGGTCACGGTGGGTAGCGCTGACAATGCGCACGTCGACTGCCTGTGGCTCCCCGCCGATCGGCACTACCTGACGCTCCTCCAGCACGCGCAGCAGGCGTGTCTGCAGGGCCAGGGGCATGTCACCGATCTCGTCCAACAGCAAGGTGCCACCATCGGCTTGCAACAGCTTGCCGCGCATGCCTTCCTTGCGCGCACCGGTGAAGCTGCCACCGCGGTAGCCGAACAGCTCGCTCTCGATCAGGCTTTCAGGGATCGAGGCACAGTTGATGGCCACGAAGGGTTGGCTGCGGCGCTCACTGGCCTGGTGCACGGCCTGGGCAAAGGCCTCTTTACCGCAGCCGGTCTCGCCGCGCAGCAGCAGTGGCACATCGCGCTCGAACACCCGCACACTGCGGCGGAAATCATTCTGCAACGCCGGGTCGAGCAGGCATACCAGCGGCTCTGCAACACGCGTGGGCCGCGGCTGGGCCACGGGCACCGACCATACAGGCGCGCGCGCCTGCCCGCGCAGGCTGGCGAACACCTGGCGGCCGTCCAGGGTGCGCAGCGGCCAGGCCGTGCTGCCCCCGGGCGTGGCGCGGCCGAACAGCTCATCGTGGCTGCAGGCAAAAAACCGCTCCAACGGCTGGCCCAGCACACCACTGCGTACGCTGCCCAGCAGGTTCAGGGCGCTCTGGTTGGCCGCGCAGATCCGGCCATCACCGTCGAAGGCCAGCAGGCCCTCGCTGAACAGGCCAACCGACTCCGCCTGCAGGTGAAAACGCAGCAGCCACTGCTGCTCGAAATGGCGCAGGAAGTAGCAGCTTTCGATCATCTTGGCCGACAGGTTGACCAAGGCCATGGTATGGAACTGGCTTTGTCGTGAAACGTCGGGGCGTGCCGAGGAGACGTCGAGCACCGCCAGCAACTCGCCATGGGGGTCGAACACCGGGCTGGCCGAGCACGTAAGCCCGGTGTGGCGGCCGCGGAAGTGCTCGTTCTGGTGGATGGTCAGCGCCTGGCGCTCGACCAGGCAGGTGCCGATGCCATTGGTGCCTTCACGCGCCTCGCTCCAGTCGGCGCCCAGCCACAGCCCGGCATGCTCGAAGCTGCGCCGCTCGCTGGCCGCGCTGACGCAATTGAGGATCACCCCGCGGGCATCGGTCAGCAACACCGCATGGCCGGCCCCGGAGAGCTGCTGGTGCAGGCTGTTCATTTCGTGGTCGGCGATCTGCAGCACCTGGCGCAAGCGCTCGCGGCTTTCCAGCAAGCGCCCGTGCTCGAGCACCACCGGCGCCTCGATCACCGTTGGGTCGAGGTGGTAGTCCTCCAGGCAACGCAGCCAGGAGCGGGCAATGGAGGGGTCGCTGACGCCCTCGCCAGCACCACCATGGGCCACAGTGTGGACCTGCCGGGCATGGCGGCTGAAGTGATTGCTCTGCATTGTTGTAGTTCTCGGCAGATAGAGCGTGCCACCAGCATCCTCCACCGGCGAAGGCATTGCAATGCACCCACGGGTGACGTGTCGTGAACGGCACAAAATGTCACCCCCAGGCGTACCGCAACCGGCACAGGCTGGCTGCCAAGTGCCCGCCACATCCGCCCAAGCCATTGATTTTACGGGTGCCGCCCATGCTGGCCTAACCTTTGCTCTACGCTTTCCAACTCCCTAACAAACACAATAGCCAGGAGACACACCATGCGTTACGCACATCCCGGTACCGAAGGCGCGAAGGTTTCCTTCAAGAACCGCTACGGTAACTACATCGGTGGTGAGTTCGTTCCTCCGGTAAAGGGTGAATACTTCACCAACACGTCCCCGGTGAACGGCCAGCCGATTGCCGAATTCCCCCGCTCAACTGCCGAAGACATCGACAAGGCACTGGACGCTGCCCACGCTGCCGCCGACGCCTGGGGCCGCACCTCGGTGCAGGACCGCTCCAATGTGCTGTTGAAAATCGCCGACCGCATCGAGCAGAACCTCGAACTGCTGGCCATTACCGAAACCTGGGACAACGGCAAACCGATCCGCGAAACCCTGAATGCCGACATTCCGCTGGCGGTCGATCACTTCCGCTATTTCGCTGGCTGCATTCGTGCACAAGAAGGTGGCGCCGCCGAAATCAACGAAGGCACCGTGGCCTACCACATCCACGAACCGCTGGGCGTGGTCGGGCAGATCATCCCGTGGAACTTCCCGATCCTGATGGCCGCCTGGAAGCTTGCACCGGCCCTGGCCGCTGGCAACTGCGTGGTGCTCAAGCCGGCCGAACAGACCCCGCTGGGCATCACCGTGCTGCTGGAAGTGATCGGTGACCTGCTGCCCAAAGGCGTGCTCAACGTGGTGCAGGGCTATGGCCGCGAAGCAGGTGAAGCGCTGGCGACCAGCAAGCGCATCGCCAAGATTGCCTTCACCGGCTCTACCCCGGTTGGCTCGCACATCATGAAATGCGCCGCCGAAAACATCATCCCGTCTACCGTGGAACTGGGCGGCAAGTCGCCGAACGTGTACTTCGAAGACATCATGCAAGCCGAGCCGAGCTTCATCGAGAAAGCGGCCGAAGGCATGGTGCTGGCTTTCTTCAACCAGGGCGAAGTGTGCACCTGCCCATCCCGCGCGCTGGTGCAGGAGTCGATCTACCCGCAGTTCATGGAAGTGGTGATGAAGAAGGTGCTGCAGATCAAGCGCGGCGACCCTCTGGACACCGACACCATGGTTGGCGCACAGGCCTCGCAGCAGCAGTTCGAGAAGATCCTCTCGTACCTCGAGATCGCCCAGCAGGAAGGTGCCGAGCTGCTGACCGGTGGCAAGGTTGAAAAACTCGAAGGCTCGCTGGCCACCGGTTACTACATCCAGCCGACCCTGCTCAAGGGCAACAACCGCATGCGCGTGTTCCAGGAGGAAATCTTCGGCCCGGTGGTCAGCGTCACCACCTTCAAGGACGAAGCCGAAGCGCTGGCGATTGCCAACGACACCGAGTTCGGCCTGGGCGCCGGCGTGTGGACCCGCGACATCAACCGCGCTTACCGCATGGGCCGCGGGATCAAGGCTGGCCGTGTATGGACCAATTGCTACCACCTGTACCCGGCGCATGCCGCGTTCGGTGGCTACAAGAAGTCCGGGGTTGGGCGTGAAACCCACAAGATGATGCTCGACCACTACCAGCAGACCAAGAACCTGCTGGTGAGCTACGACATCAACCCGTTGGGCTTCTTCTAAGCAACTAGCTGCAAGCTTCAAGCTTCAAGCTTCAAGCTTCAAGCTTCAAGCCGCAAGAATAAAGCGAATCGCCCGCCGACTCGCTTTTCTCTTGCAGCTTGCAGCTTCAGTCTTGCAGCTCCCTGGCTCGCTTCCTGCAGTACCCATCACCATCGGCGCGGACCCCTTCCGGCCACCAAGAAAAACAACAGGTGAAACTATGCCAAGCGATCAATCCGCCGGCTCGCCGGCAGGCTCTTCCGTCGACTTCGAGAAGGTCGGTTCGGACTATTTCCAGCAACGTGAATTGAAAAAAGGCGCGGCCGGCTGGGTGCTGCTGGTCGGCCTGGGGGTGGCCTATGTCATTTCCGGCGACTACGCCGGCTGGAACTTCGGCCTGGCCCAAGGTGGCTGGGGCGGCATGTTCCTCGCGACCCTGCTGATGGCCACCATGTACTTGTGCATGTGCTTCTCGCTGGCCGAGCTTTCCTCGATGATCCCGACCGCTGGCGGTGGCTACGGCTTTGCCCGCAGCGCCTTCGGCCCCTGGGGCGGTTTCCTTACCGGCACGGCGATCCTCATCGAATACGCGATCGCCCCCGCCGCCATCGCGACCTTCATCGGCGCCTACTGCCAGTCGTTGTTCGGCATTGGCGGCTGGATGATCTACCTGGCGTTCTACGTGGTGTTCATCGGCATCCACATCTTCGGGGTGGGCGAAGCACTGAAGTTGATGTTCATCATCACGGCCATCGCCGCCATTGCCCTGGCGGTGTTCCTGGTGGCCATGGTGCCCCATTTCGATGCAGCCAACCTGTTCGACATCGCCAAAACGGACGCTGTCGGCGCCAGCAGCTTCCTGCCGTTCGGCTATGTCGGGGTATGGGCGGCGATCCCGTATGCCATCTGGTTCTTCCTCGCCGTCGAAGGCGTGCCGCTGGCCGCCGAAGAAACCAAGAACCCCAAGCGTGACCTGCCACGCGGCCTGATCGGCGCCATGCTGGTGCTGCTGGCCTTTGCCCTGCTGATCCTGGTGGTCGGCCCTGGCGGCGCGGGTTCCGAGGCGCTGAAAGCTTCCGGCAACCCCCTGGTCGAAGCATTGGCCAAAGCCTACGGCGGCGCTACCTGGATGGGCAGCTTCGTCAACCTGGTCGGCCTGGCCGGCCTGATCGCCAGCTTCTTCTCGATCATCTACGCCTATTCCCGGCAGATTTTCGCCCTGTCCCGCGCCGGCTACCTGCCGCGCAAGCTGTCGGAAACCAACAAGAGCAAGGCGCCGGTCATGGCCCTGGTCATTCCTGGCATCATCGGTTTTGCGCTGTCGCTGACAGGCCAGGGCGACCTGCTGATCCTGGTCGCGGTATTCGGCGCTACGCTGTCGTACGTGCTGATGATGGCCGCGCATATCACCCTGCGCATCCGCCGGCCGAAGATGGAGCGCCCGTACCGTACCCCTGGCGGCATCTTCACCTCCGGCCTGGCCCTGGTGCTGGCGTGCATCGCCGTGGTCGCCGGTTTCCTGGTGGACCCGCGCGTGGTGATTGGCGCCGCAGTGATCTATGCGGTATTAATTGCCTACTTTGCTTTCTACAGCCGCCACCACCTGGTAGCGGGCACCCCGGAAGAGGAATTCGCCGCGATCCAGCAGGCCGAAGAGGCTCTGCACTGACCGGCGCCACCCGCCGCGGGGCAACCCGCGGCTCTGGAGATTCTGTATGGCAAGTTTCGTACACACGGTCGGCCACCTGGTCTACCGCTTCGACAGCCTCAAGGATGTCATGGCCAAGGCCAGCCCGGCGCGCTCCGGGGACTACCTGGCAGGCGTTGCGGCAAGCAACGACGGCGAGCGCGTAGCCGCGCAGATGGCCTTGGCCAATATCCCGCTGACGCATTTTCTCAACGAAGCCCTGATCCCCTACGAAGCCGACGAGGTCACCCGGCTGATCATCGACAGCCATGATGCCCAGGCATTTGCGCCGGTCAGCCACCTCACCGTCGGCGGCCTGCGTGACTGGTTGCTGAGTGAAGAGGCCAACGAGGACAGCCTGCGCGCCCTGGCGCCAGGGCTGACCCCGGAAATGGCGGCGGCGGTATCGAAGATCATGCGCGTGCAGGACTTGGTGCTGGTGGCGCAAAAAATCCGTGTGGTCACCCGTTTTCGCGGCACCATGGGCCTGCGCGGGCGCCTGTCGACCCGCCTGCAGCCCAACCACCCGACCGACGAGCCGGCCGGCATTGCCGCCAGCATTCTCGACGGCCTGTTGTACGGCAACGGCGATGCCATGATCGGCATCAACCCGGCAACCGACAGCATTGCCTCGATCTGCGCCCTGCTGGAAATGCTCGATGCCATCATCCAGCGCTACGACATACCCACCCAGTCCTGCGTGCTGACCCACGTCACCACCTCCATCGAAGCGATCAACCGCGGCGTGCCGCTGGACCTGGTGTTCCAGTCCATCGCCGGTACCGAAGCGGCCAATGCCGGCTTCGGCATCAACCTGAACGTGCTGCAGGAGGGTTACGAAGCCGGCCTTTCGCTCAAGCGCGGCACCCTGGGGCAGAACCTGATGTACTTCGAAACCGGCCAGGGCAGTGCGCTGTCGGCCAATGCCCACCACGGGGTCGACCAGCAAACCTGCGAAACCCGCGCCTATGCCGTGGCCCGCCACTTCAAGCCGTTCCTGGTCAACACCGTGGTCGGTTTCATTGGCCCGGAGTACCTGTACAACGGCAAGCAGATCATCCGCGCCGGGCTCGAAGACCACTTCTGCGGCAAGTTGCTGGGCGTGCCGATGGGCTGCGACATCTGCTACACCAACCACGCCGAGGCCGACCAGGACGACATGGACACCCTGCTGACCCTGCTGGGTGTCGCCGGGATCAACTTCATCATGGGTATCCCCGGCTCCGACGACATCATGCTCAACTACCAGACCACCTCGTTCCACGACGCGCTCTACGCGCGCCAGACCCTGGGCCTGAAGCCCGGGCCGGAATTCGAGGCATGGCTGGCCCACACCGGCATCTTCACCCAGGCCGATGGCCGGGTGCGCTTCGGTGACAACCTGCCGCCGGCCTTCCGCCAGGCCTTGGCACAGCTTGCATAGGGATCACCATGGACCATCGCACCCCTACCCCTGAAAACCCTTGGCTGGCCCTGCGCACGCTGACCCCGGCGCGTATCGCCCTGGGCCGCAGCGGTACCAGCCTGCCGACCGGGGCGCAACTGGACTTCCAGTTCGCCCATGCCCAGGCCCGTGATGCCGTGCACCTGGCGTTCGACCACGCTGGCCTGGCTACCCAGCTGGCTGAACGCGGCCGGGAAAGCCTGGTGCTGCACAGCGCCGCCAGCGACCGCCACGAATATCTGCAACGGCCCGACCTGGGCCGGCGCCTGAACGAAGCATCGGTCGCCACCCTGCGCCAGCACGCCCAGGCCAACCCAGGCGGGGTCGACCTGGCCATCGTGGTTGCCGATGGCCTATCGGCGCTTGCCGTGCACCGGCATACCTTGCCGTTGCTGAGCCGGTTCGAGGAACAGGCCGCCGCCGACGGCTGGACCAGCGCACCGGTGGTGCTGGTGCAGCAGGGCCGCGTGGCAGTGGCCGATGAGGTGGGTGAACTGCTGGGCGCTCGCATGACAGTAATGCTGATCGGCGAGCGGCCCGGGCTCAGTTCGCCCGACAGCCTGGGGCTGTATTTCACCTATGCGCCAAAGGTCGGCCTGACCGATGCCTACCGCAACTGCATTTCCAACGTGCGCCTGGAGGGCTTGAGTTATGGCATGGCCGCACACCGCCTGCTGTACCTGATGCGTGAAGCCTGCCGGCGCCAGCTGTCGGGGGTGAATCTGAAGGACGAAGCCGAGGTCCATAGCATCGACAGCGAACATGGCCCCGCGCAGCGAGGCAACTTCCTGCTTGGCGAGGGCTGAACACCCTGTCATGCAAAGCGGATTGCGCCGCGGACCGGGCTTGGGGCAGCATGCCCTCGAAGCTGCTGGCAATCCGCTGTTTTCCCTAATGGACTCTGAGGGCCGCACATGCGCATCATCAAGGCAAAACTGGAACACCTCGACCTGTTGACGCCTATGTTCGTCAAATACCGTGAATTCTATGGGCAACTGCCCTACCCCGACAGCTCGCGCAGCTTCCTGGAAAAACGCCTGCAGCGGGACGAATCGGTGATCTACCTGGCGCTCCCCGATGATGACGACAACAAGCTGCTGGGCTTCTGCCAGCTGTACCCGAGCTACTCGTCGCTGTCGCTGAAGCGGGTATGGATCCTCAACGATATCTACGTGGCCGAAGACTCCCGGCGCATGCTGGTAGCCGACCACCTGATGCGCGAAGCGAAGAAAATGGCCAAGGACACCAACGCCGTGCGCATGCGGGTGTCCACAAGCAGCAACAATGACACGGCGCACAAGACCTACGAGTCCATCGGTTTTCGTGAAGATACCGAGTTCAAGAGCTACATTCTGCCCATCAATCAGGATTGACCTGCGTCCGCCCCTGCGCGGGCAAGCCCGCCCAGGGGCGGATACGGCACTACCGCGTGCAGTAACCCCCCGCTACAAACTCCCCGGGCATGATCGTCACTTAGCCGTATAATGGCACGCCTGTCATGTGTGAAAATTTACCCATCCGCCGGTAAACCGAGCCTACGCCCAAGAACACAGGTGCTGTACATGGATTTCAACCCGCTCGACCTTATCCTGCATCTCGATGCCTACCTCGATTTGCTGGTCACCAATTACGGCCCCTGGATCTACGCCATCCTGTTTACCGTGATCTTCTGTGAAACCGGGCTGGTGGTGATGCCCTTCCTGCCGGGCGATTCGTTGCTGTTCATCGCCGGCGCCGTAGCCGCAGGGGGCGGCATGGACCCGGTCTTGCTGGCCGGCCTGCTGATGGCTGCTGCAATCATGGGCGACAGCACCAACTACGTGATCGGGCGCACGGCAGGCGAACGTTTGTTCAACAACCCCAATTCGAAGATCTTCCGTCGCGATTACCTGCAGCGGACCCACGACTTCTACGAGCGCCACGGCGGCAAGACCGTGACCATGGCGCGCTTCCTGCCCATTCTGCGCACCTTCGCCCCGTTCGTGGCCGGTATTGCCCACATGCATTACCCGCGCTTCCTGGGCTTCAGCGTGGCCGGCTCGTTGCTGTGGGTAGGTGGCCTGGTCACCTTGGGCTACTTCTTCGGTAACGTGCCGTTCATCAAGCAACACCTGTCGCTGATGGTGGTGGGCATCATCATCCTGTCGTTGGTACCAATGATCCTCGGCCTGCTGCGTACCCGCCTGGGCCGCGCAGCCAAGGCGCACTGACCGGCCAGCATGTGGTCGTTCCGCGCCTGGCGGCGCAAGCGGGCCTTGGCACGCTATCCGATCACGCCACAGCAATGGCAGGCCGTTCGCGAGAGCCTGCCGATGCTGGACGGCATCACCGACGAAGAAGACCACTGGCTGCGCGAAGCCTGCATCCTGTTCCTGCTCGACAAGCACCTCACGTGCCTGCCGGGCGTTGAACTGGGCGACCAGCAGCGGCTGCTGCTCGCCGCCCAGGCGCAACTGCCACTGCTGCACCTGGGCGAACTGAACTGGTACCAGGGCTTTCACGAAATCGTGCTCTACCCCGACGACTTCAAGAGCCCGCAGCGCCACCGCGATGCCAGTGGCGTGGAGCACGTGTGGGACGGCGAGCACAGTGGCGAGGCCTGGCAGCAGGGCCCGATCATCCTGGCCTGGAACGGCGTACTGGCCAGTGGCGGCTGGGAGGCCTACAACCTGGTCATCCACGAACTGGCGCACAAGCTCGACATGCTCAATGGCGATGCCAACGGCCTGCCGCCGCTGCACAGCGGCATGCCCGTGGCCGAGTGGGCCACCGCCATGCAACAGGCCTACGACGACCTCAACCGCCAGCTCGATGCCAACCCCGACGCCGAATCCGCCATCGACCCCTATGCGGCAGAGAACCCCGCCGAGTTTTTTGCCGTCACCAGCGAATACTTCTTTAGTGCCCCCGACCTGCTCCATCAGGCCTATCCATTGGTCTATCAGCAGTTGGCGCTGTTCTACCGGCAAGACCCGCTGGCGCGCCTGCGCCGGCTTCAGGCCGAGCACCCCGACTACCGCGAAAGCCACGCCTGACGCGGCCGCACATCAGGCCAGGCGTGGCATGCCCCGGCAGAATGTGCCTATAATCGCCGCCACTTTTTTGGTCAAACACGGGGGCACTGCCCAATGAGCTACAGCAAGATTCCGGCGGGCAAAGACCTGCCGAACGACATCTACGTCGCCATCGAGATCCCGGCCAACCACGCGCCGATCAAATACGAGATCGACAAGGACAGCGACACGCTGTTCGTCGACCGCTTCATGGCTACCCCGATGTTCTACCCAGCCAACTACGGCTTCATCCCGAACACCCTGGCGGACGACGGTGATCCACTCGACGTGCTGGTCGTTACCCCGTACCCGGTCGCCCCAGGCTCGGTTATCCGCGCCCGCCCGGTTGGCGTACTGAACATGACCGACGACGGCGGCGGCGACGCCAAGGTCATCGCGGTTCCTCACGACAGGCTGTCGCAGCTGTACGTCGACGTGAAGGAATACACCGACCTGCCAGCCCTGCTGATTCAGCAGATCGAGCACTTCTTTGCCAACTACAAAGACCTCGAGAAGGGCAA
This sequence comes from Pseudomonas sp. TJI-51, assembly GCF_000190455.2. NCBI lineage: Bacteria > Pseudomonadati > Pseudomonadota > Gammaproteobacteria > Pseudomonadales > Pseudomonadaceae > Pseudomonas > Pseudomonas sp. TJI-51. The sequence goes on along the minus strand of NZ_AEWE02000045.1, from coordinate 46,373 downwards.
GTGGGTCAAGATCGAAGGCTGGGAAGGCGCTGACGCTGCCCGTGCCGCGATCACCAAATCGGTCGCTGCCTACAAGGGCTGATACCGGTTGCAGGAAGAACCCCGCCATGGCGGGGTTTTTTTATGGCCAATCGCTGTACTCGGCGAATACTCCTACACAGCCCTACAGCTGTGCCCTACAACCAGCCACTTTTCATACAAGCCCCGTCAACATCAAGTTGATATCCTTGCTGGCACCGCGCCGCTACACTCGCTGGCATGAAGACCTCCGGTGACCGCCTCAGGGCCCTGCTTCACGAATGCGGCCTTACCCCTTCCGATTTCGCTGCCCAACGCGGCGTCACACCGCAGCACGTCAACAATTGGGTCAAGCGCGGCGTGCCCCTGGCACGGCTGGACGAAATGGCCGACCTGTTCTGTGTGCATCGCCGCTGGCTGCACACGGGCGAAGGGCCCAAGCACCCCAGCCCGATCCTGCGCAACGCCCGGCCGCGAAAGTTGCACACGCCTGCGCCGTCCCCGCTGCTGGTGGACCATGGCCGGCTGGTCAAGGTGCCGTACTACGAACTGCATGACGGCCTGCTCAGCCCAGTCGCCAGCAAACACCTGCGCCTGCCGGCAAAAGCGCTGCAGGGGTTGGGGGTTCGGGCCGACGATGCAATCAGCGTGACGATGCCCGACAGCAACATGCTGCCGCTGATCCCGCAGGAGGCGGTGCTGGTGATCGACGTGAGCATGACCCAGGTGTTCCAGGGCGAAACCTACGCCTTGCTGCACAACGGCGCGCTGCGGGTGAATACCCTCAGCCTCGGCCAACATGGCACGCTGTACCTGCACAGCCAGGACCGGCGCAACTATGCGGTTGAGCGCTATACCCCGGCGCAGCGCCAGGCGCAGGGCCTGGAAGTGCTTGGTTGGGTGTTTCACTGGTCGTATTTTCGCCAGCAGCGGCCCGGTTGAAACACCCTGTGCCATTTTTTGCTGGGCATCCAGAGCGTGCCCTTGTATGCTACGCCGCACATCCAGCCCCGACCGGCGCAAGCCGCAGTCCAGAGGGCTCGGCGACATCTCACACGGGTGTCTGCCATCTCTTCCAGGCCCTTGATGGCCACACAGTTAAGGCGATTGCGGCTTACCATAAATTAGTCGGAAGCGTCCCCGAGAAGCCGGCCACAAGCCGGCTTTTTAATGCCCCCGCATACTCGCCTGCCCGCCCGGGCAGAGCGCTTTCAGCCAGAGCAACCCTCAGAAGTCATAGCGCGCGCCCACCATCATGCTGCGCGACGGCCCATAGAAGTTGAAGGTCGACGTCGAGCCCACGCGCGACAAGTAATCGCGGTCGAACAGGTTGTTGACGTTGAATGTGGCGGTCAGCTGCGAAGTGACCGGGTACGACAGCATCGCATCCACCGTGGCATACCCTGGCGCATCGATGCGCACGCCACCGTTCTCGGCGTAAAAGTCGCTCATCGCCGAAATACCGCCCCCGATTGCCAGGCCGCTCAACGGGCCTCGGCTGATGGTGTACTTGCTCCACAATGAGGCCTGGTTGCGCGGCATGATGAAGAACGTGGTCTCGGCATCGCCCTTGACGGTTTCGGTTTCCATCCAGGTGTAGCCGGCCAGCAGTTCCCAGTTCGGCGTCAGCTTGCCGCTTACTTCCACTTCCGCGCCCTTGACCCGGGTTTTACCGGCGGCTACCGAGTCGGTGGTCGCCACGCCATCGGCGTCGTACAGGGTGGTAGAACGGTGCTTGTCGGTCAGGCGGAATACCGACAACCGCGTGTTCAGGTCGCCCCCGAAGTAGCTGCTTTTCAAGCCGAATTCATACTGCTCGCCTTCCCGGGGCTTCAACACCCGGCCGCTGCTGTCGGTGGCTGACTGCGGCTTGAACACCTGCGAATAACTGGCGTACAGCGCGTGGGTGTCGGTGAGGTCGTAGACCACGCCGCCGTAGGGGGTGAAGTGGCCGTCGACGCGCTTGCTGTCGTTGGTGCTGGCGCCACTGCCGAGGGTGGTGGTGTAGAAGTCACCGCGGTACCAGCTGAAACGCCCACCGGCGATCAGCGCCAGGCGCTCGACGGGGCGGAAGGTAACCTTGGAGTACAGGCCATATTCCTCTTCCTGCATACCGGTTTCGGTGCTGTAGTTGGGCGACGGCTTGGCAAACTGCTTTGGCGAGTAGGTGTTGACGTTGATGGCGCCCAGGTTGGTCGTGCCATTGAGGTACTCGGTGTCGTAGTTCTTGTAGTCGCTGCCGACCACGAACTCGCTGACCTGGCCGAAGGTCTCGAACGGCTGGCTGTAGCTGGCGTCCAGCGAGTAGGTGTCCTGCGTGAAATCGCGGGCGCTGGCACGCTCGGAATTGCCACCGGTAGTGGCGTTGGTGGCGGTGAAGGCGTACAGGTACTGGGTGTCGCGGTGGGAGCCACGGGCGGCAATACGGCCGTAACCGCCGTTGTCGAAGCGGTGGGTCAGTTCGGCGACCAGGTCGGTGGTCTTGCCGTCGAAGTAGTTCCAGTCGGCCCCGAGGAAGCGTGAATGGCTGAAGTCGGGCACCTCACCCGACAAGGTGGCCGGGTAGCCATTATGCGGGGTGATGTTCTTCACTTCGTGCATCAGGCCGAACGAAACGGCAGTAGCGTCGCTCAGGTCGATGTCCAGGGCACCATAGTAGCTATTGCTGGTGTTGGCGTTGTAGTCGACCTCGCCATTGGTGTCATCACGCGAAGCGATGAAGCGCCCACGCACACGACCCGCATCGTCCAGCGGCCCGCTCAGGTCGAGTTCTTCGTGGTTGGTGTCCCATGTGCCATAGCTGCCTTCGACGTGGCCCTGGAACTCGGCGGTGGGGCGCTTGCGCACCATGTTCACGATGCCGCCCAGCTCGCTGGTGCTGCTGAACAGCCCCGCCGGGCCGCGCATGATTTCGACCCGGTCGAACGCTGCCAACGACGGTACAGTACCGAAGATGCTGGCCATGGGCGCCGGTAGCCCGTCGATATTGAACTCACTGTACTCGTAGCCACGGGCATAGATGGATGAGCGGCCACTGTCGTTGGTCAGGGTCCGCAGGCCGGCGGTGTACTTGGCCAGGTCATCCAGGTGCACGAACTGGCGATCCTTGACGTAATCCTGGGTGTACACCGTAATCGACTGCGGGATGTCCTTGAGCGCCGCCGGGGTCTTGGTGCCCACGGTTGCAGCATCGACACTGTAGCCGCCGGTTTGCTCCGAAGGCAGCATGTCGTACAGGCGGTTGCCCTCGATGGTCAGTGCCGGCAGGTCGAGCGAGTTGCCACCACCGGCCGCCTGCGTCGCTACCGTTTCAGCCAGTGCCGACACCGAAAAGGGCGCCAGCAGCCCTACTACCAGCCAGCCCCGCACCCGTCGCGGGCCCCCCACACTGTTCAAACCGCTCATGACACACCCTCGCCCAATTGATAATAATTCGCAAACGACAGAAATTGCTTTTTGCGGAAGATACCGGAGCGAAAACCGGGGTGCAGCATGATTAACCTTCTTAACACATTGCGGCGTTGCCCTCGCCCCACGGTCAATGGGATGATGGCTAACTGATAGAAATTCTCATTCAAGGCTCAACGTGCCCACCTCACTGCTCCTTGCCGAAGACGACCCACGCCTGCGCCAGGACCTGGAACGCCATTTCCTCAACCGTGGGTTTCAGGTGCTGGCCTGCGCCAATGGCAGCCAGGCCCTGAGTGCCATACGGCAATCACGCTTCGACCTGGTTTTGCTGGACATCATGCTGCCGGGCATCGACGGCCTCAGCCTGCTGGACGAACTGCGCCACCAGCAAGCGGTGCCAGTGATGCTGATGTCGGCGCTGGGGGCCGAACAGGATCGCATCCGTGGCTTTACCCGGGGCGCGGACGATTACCTGCCCAAGCCGTTCAGCCTGGCCGAACTCGACGCCCGGGTCGATGCCCTGCTACGGCGCGTGGCGCTCGACCGCGGGCCGGCGTTGCGGGCCGATGGGGGGGCAGTGATGCTGGACCATGAGCGCCAGGACGCCCTTCACCAGGGCAGGCCTGCCGGGCTGACCGCATCCGAATTCCGCCTGCTGGCCACGCTGCGGGCTCACCCCGGCGAGGCCTTGAGCAAACCTTTCCTCTACCAGACCGTGCTGCACCGCGCCTACACGCGCCTGGACCGTGGCCTGGATGTGCATGTGTGCAACTTGCGCCGCAAGCTGGCCGACATCAGCGCCCAGCACTTGCAGATCCAGGCGGTCAGGGGCCAAGGGTACATCCTGATAGACACGGACCAGCCCTGATGCGGCGGCACCCCCTGCTGTGGAAACTGGCCCTGTTGCAGGTCGGTTTCTGTCTGCTGCTGACCTGGCTGATCTGGACCTGGGGGCTGTCGGTGGAACGCAGTACCTACTTCCTGTCGCCGGCTGACCAGCAATACCTGGCGCGCTACGCGCAACAGGCCGAACACGCCTGGAACCAAGGCGGCGCCACGGGCGCCGAAGCCTGGCGCAGGCAGCTGCAACGTACCGAAGGCACCTGGGCAGCCTTGATCGGCCCCCACCTGCAAAGCCTGGGCACCACGCCACTGAGCGCCGAGGAGGCCAGCCACCTTACCTTCATGCGCAAGCTGAACTGGCCCATGAGCCGGCGCCTGCAGGACGAACTGCCGTACGTCAGCATCGCGTTCCCGCAACACCCCGAAAATGGCCGGCTGGTGATGCAATTACCCGAACGCCTGCTACCCACTGGCCTCACGCCCTGGACCCACCTGATCACCCATGGGGTCGCCCCCACCCTGCTTGCCCTGTTGCTGGGCCTGGCCCTGTACCGCCATCTGGTAGTTCCCCTGAACCGCCTGCGCGACCGGGCCGACGCCTTGCGGGCCGACGACCTAGACAGCCCCGCGCTGCCGTTGCAGGAGCGCCGCGATGAGCTGGGTGAGCTGGCCCAAGCCTTCGAGCACATGGCGGTACGCCTGCGCCAGAGCCTGGAGCAACAGCGCCTGCTGCTGCGTACGCTGTCCCACGAGCTGCGTACGCCGTTGGCGCGGCTGCGCATCGCCCATGACAGCGACTTGCCGCCGCCGCAGTTGCGCGAGCGCCTGGACCGCGAAGTCGCCGACATGCAAAAGCTGCTGGAGGACACCCTGGACCTGGCCTGGCTGGACACCGAACAGCCCAGCCTGCCGACCGAGCCGGTGCTGATGGTGGCCGTCTGGGAAGCCTTGTGCCAGGACGTCTGTTTCGAAAGTGGCTGGGCGCCAAGCCGCCTGCCTTGTTCGTTGGGCACCGCGTGCCGGGTGCAGGCCAACCTCGACAGCCTGGCCCAGGCCCTGGAAAACCTGATCCGCAATGCCGTTCGCCACTCGCCCGCCGAAGGCCGGGTCAGCCTGGATGGCTGGCGCGAGGGGGATTACTGGCACCTGCGCCTGAGTGACCAGGGGCCGGGGGTCGCGCACGCCGACCTGGAGCGCATCTTCCAGCCTTACCAGCGGCTGACCGAAAGTGGCGCTGGCTTTGGCCTGGGCCTGGCCATCGCCCGCCGCGCCATCGAACTGCAGGGTGGCCGCTTGTGGGCCAGCAATGGCCACCCTGGCCTGTGCCTGCACATGACCTTGCCGGCGGCCCGGGACTGTTTAGAAAGTTAATGCGCTTTACCCTCAATCAGGACTGATTATCATCTTGCTGTTCCCGCTTTGCGCGCCTGCAAAGCCCTGAAGAGATGCCTGATGAGCAAGTTGACCCTGGCCATGACGATGGCACTGTGCCTGGCACAGCCGCTTGCTGCTCATGTTGCCCTTGCGCAGCCCGACCATGAGCAGAAGATGGACACCTCACTGCTGCAGCGCCATGACCTGGCCTACCGCTTCACTCAGCTCGACCTGGACTCGGCCGACGGCCAGCGGCATTACCGGCTGTGGGTCGGCAAACCGAACCAGCCGGCGCCAGCGGCGGGCTACCCGGTGCTGTGGATGCTCGATGGCAATGCCGCGCTGGGCGCACTGGATGGCCAGCAGCTGGGCCGGCTTGCCGCAGGGCAGGCGCCATTGCTGGTGGCGGTGGGGTACCAGACCGAGCAGCGTATCGACCGTGCCGGGCGCACCCGGGATTACACCCCGGCGGTGCCTGGCCAGGCTGAGCAGCTTGACCCACTGACCGGAGCGCCCAGTGGCGGTGCCGACGTTTTCCTGGACCTGCTGACCGGGCGCATGCGGGCGATGGTGGCAGATGTGGCACCGATCGACCTGCAACGGCAGACATTGTGGGGGCATTCCTATGGCGGGCTGGCCGTTTTGCATGCGCTTTTCACCCGGCCTTGGTCATTCAGCGACTATGCGGCTGCCAGCCCTTCGCTATGGTGGCACGACGGCGCGATCGCGGGTGAGGCGCAGGGGCTCGAGCAGCGCCTGGGAAGCAGCCGGCCGCGGCTGTTGCTGATGCGTGGCAGTGAAGAGCCGGCGAACCCGCGCACGCAGGTGCAAGGCGATGTCGAGCGGCCGGCGCGTGAGCTGGTGGCAAGCCTGGCCAGGGTGCCAGGCTTGCAGGTTCGTTTCGAGCGGTTTGCCGGGTTGGGGCATGGGCCTATGTTGCCGGCTTCGCTGAAGCAGGTGATTGAAGGGATGTCGCGGTAAGCCTGTCAGCACCTTCCACAACGCCCGCCCCACGCTACCGCCAAAGGTCGTAGAACCGCGGCTTGCCAGCGGGGTGGCCACGTGCGGTATGCTGTGGCGGTCTTCAGGGCGGGGTGAAAGTCCCCACCGGCGGTAAATCGAAAGATGAGCCCGCGAGCGCCCCGGCCATGCCGGGGGTCAGCAGATCTGGTGCAACTCCAGAGCCGACGGTCATAGTCCGGATGAAAGAAGGCGTCAGGCGGGGGCCATCCGGGCGCCCCTGCGCACGCATTTTGTTCGCCCCGAGACGTTCATCGATCATTCACGAGGAGCGTTTCATGTCCACCCAGCACCACGCGCACTACCCCAATGTTTCCGCCGCCATCGCCGCCTTCAAGGCTGGGCGCCCTGTCCTGTTGCTGGACGATGACGACCGCGAAGACGAGGCGGACATCATTGCCGCCGCCGAAAACATTACGCTGCAAACCATGGCCATGATGATTCGCGATTGCAGCGGTATCGTCTGCCTGTGCCTGGACGAAGCCACCGTCGATGCGTTGCAGCTGGCGCCCATGGTGCAGAACAACCAGGCCCGACATGGCACCGGCTTCACCGTCACCATCGAGGCGGCCGAAGGGATCACCACCGGGGTTTCTGCCCAGGACCGCCTCACCACCATTGCTGCGGCACTGCGTTCCAGCGCCGAACAGCGTCATATCGTCAGCCCGGGGCATGTATTCCCGCTGCGTGCCCGCAGTGGCGGCGTGCTGACCCGCCGCGGGCATACCGAAGGTTCGGTGGACCTGGCCCGCCTTGCCGGCCTGCGCCCGGCGGCGGTGCTGTGCGAACTGATGAACCCGGACGGGACCATGGCCCGTGGCGAACAGGTGGCGGTGTACGCGCGGCAGTACAATTTGCCAGTGCTGACCATTGAAGAGCTGGCGCGGTACCGGGAGGCGATGGTGGCGCTGGAAGCCGAGCCGGCCTGACAGGCCCAATTCGCGGGCACGCCCGCTCCCACAGGTATTGCGCAGCGCTTGAACGCTGTGATGGACCTGTGGGAGCGGGCGTGCCCGCGAAAGGGCCTGTGAAACCAACCTCACTGCCCCGGAAGTTTGCTCCCCCCGCCCCGCTCTGCTAGTGTCGCGCCGTTCTGAATGCCTCCGAGACAGTCGCCATGGCCCGCAAAAAATCCTCCCTTGATTTCGAGCAATCCCTCGCAGACCTGCAAACACTGGTCGAGCGCCTGGAGAACGGCGAGTTGTCGCTGGAAGAGTCGCTGGCCGCTTTCGAGCAAGGCATCGCGCTGACCCGAGAATGCCAAGGTGCCCTGGCCCAGGCCGAGCAGAAGGTGCAAATTCTGCTGGAGCGTGATGGCGAGCTGGCTGCCCAGCCCTTCGACGCGGAGCCCGAAGCATGATCGGCAGCTACCAGGCCAGTTGCCAGAGGCGGGTGGATGCAGCCCTCGAACCGCTGTTCGTCGCCCCGACCAAAGAACTCGAACGCCTCTATGCCGCCATGCGCTACAGCGTGATGAACGGCGGCAAACGCGTGCGGCCACTGCTGGCCTACGCCGCGTGCGAAGCCCTGGGTGCCCCGGCCGAACAGGCCAACGGCGCGGCCTGTGCGGTGGAGCTGATCCATGCCTACTCGCTGGTGCATGACGACCTGCCTGCCATGGATGACGACGACCTGCGCCGGGGCCAGCCCACCACGCACAAGGCCTTCGACGAAGCCTGCGCCATCCTGGCCGGTGACGGGTTGCAGAGCCTGGCGTTCAGCGCCCTGCTCGATCCGCACCTCAGCCCGCAAGCCGACAGCGTCCGCCTGGCCATGGTCCAGGCCCTGGCCACGGCCGCCGGCCCAGCCGGCATGGTGGGCGGCCAGGCCATCGACCTTGGCTCGGTCGGGCTGAAGCTCGACCAGCGGGCACTGGCATTCATGCACAGGCACAAGACCGGCGCCCTGATCGAAGCCAGCGTGCGCCTGGGTGCACTGGCCAGCGCCCGTGCCGGCCAGCAGCAACTGGACGCCCTGCAAACTTATGCACAGGCCATTGGCCTGGCATTCCAGGTTCAGGACGACATCCTCGACGTGGAAGGCGACACCGCCACCCTGGGCAAACGCCAAGGGGCAGACATCGCCCGTGACAAACCGACCTACCCGGCCCTGCTGGGCCTGGACGCGGCCAAGGCCTATGCGATCGAACTGCGCGACCAGGCGCTGGTCGCACTGGAAGGGTTCGGCGAAAAAGCCGAGCCGCTGCGGGCACTGGCGCGCTATATCGTCGAGCGCCGCAACTAAGCACGGATACCCGCGCCATTGGGGTGTCACAAGCAGTGGTCGAATGGGCACTTTTCCCACAATGGGGTAAACTGCCGCGTCTTCACACACCTATAACGACTCGCCTGATGCCCACGACGTTTCAAGAGATTCCCCGCGAACGCCCGGTCACGCCGTTGCTCGACCGCGCTGACACGCCTGCCGGCCTGCGCCGGCTGGCCGAAGCCGACCTGGAGACCCTGGCCGACGAGTTGCGCCAGGAGTTGCTGTATACCGTGGGGCAGACCGGTGGGCATTTTGGTGCCGGCCTGGGCGTGATCGAACTGACCATCGCCCTGCACTACGTGTTCGACACCCCGGACGACCGGCTGGTGTGGGACGTGGGCCACCAGGCCTACCCGCACAAGATTCTGACCGGGCGCCGTAACCGCATGCTCAGCCTGCGCCAGAAGGACGGTATCGCCGCCTTCCCGCGCCGCAGCGAAAGCGAGTACGACACCTTTGGCGTGGGCCACTCCAGTACCTCGATCAGCGCAGCGCTGGGCATGGCCATTGCCGCCCGCCTGCAGAACAGCGCGCGCAAGTCGATCGCCGTGATCGGTGATGGCGCCCTTACCGCCGGCATGGCCTTCGAGGCGTTGAACCACGCCCAGGAAGTCAATGCCGACATGCTGGTGATCCTCAACGACAACGACATGTCGATTTCGCGCAATGTCGGCGGCCTGTCCAACTACCTGGCCAAGATCCTGTCCAGCCGTACCTACGCCAGCATGCGCGAAGGCAGCAAGAAAGTGCTGTCGCGCCTGCCCGGTGCCTGGGAAATCGCCCGGCGCACCGAAGAGTACGCCAAGGGCATGCTGGTGCCGGGCACACTGTTCGAAGAGCTGGGCTGGAACTACATCGGCCCGATCGACGGCCATGACCTGCCGACCATGATCGCCACCTTGCGCAACATGCGTGACCTGAAGGGCCCGCAGTTCCTGCACGTGGTGACCAAGAAGGGCAAGGGCTTCGCCCCCGCCGAACTCGACCCTATCGGCTACCACGCCATTACCAAGCTGGAGCCCGCCGACAAGCCTGTCGCGCCGAAGAAGGCCAGCGGGCCGAAATACTCCGCGGTGTTCGGCCAGTGGCTGTGCGACATGGCCGCTGCCGACAACCGCCTGGTGGGCATCACCCCGGCGATGAAAGAAGGCTCCGACCTGGTCGATTTCAGCGAGCGCTACCCGCAACGCTACTTCGATGTGGCGATCGCCGAGCAGCACGCCGTCACCCTGGCCGCCGGCATGGCCTGCGAGGGCAGCAAGCCCGTGGTGGCGATCTACTCCACCTTCCTGCAGCGCGCCTACGACCAGCTCATCCACGATGTGGCGGTGCAGAACCTCGATGTGCTGTTCGCCATCGACCGCGCCGGGCTGGTAGGCGAAGACGGGCCGACCCATGCGGGTAGCTACGACTTGTCTTACCTGCGCTGCATCCCGGGCATGCTGGTGATGACCCCCAGCGACGAGAACGAGCTGCGCAAGATGCTCAGCACCGGCCACCTGTACAACGGCCCGGCTGCCGTGCGCTACCCCCGCGGCACCGGCCCGAACGCGCCAATCAGCGGCGACCTAGAGCCGCTGCAAATCGGCAAGGGCGTGGTCCGCCGCCAAGGCCAGACAGTCGCCCTGCTGGTGTTCGGCGTGCAGTTGGCAGAGGCCATGCAGGTTGCCGAGCAGATCGATGCCACCGTGGTCGACATGCGCTTCGTCAAACCTCTGGACGAAGCCCTGGTGCTGGAACTGGCTGGCAGCCATGAGCTGCTGGTCACCGTCGAAGAGAACGCCATCATGGGTGGCGCTGGCGCTGCGGTAGGCGAGTTCCTGGCCAGCCAGGCCGTGGTCAAGCCGCTGCTGCACCTGGGCCTGCCTGATATCTACGTCGAACATGCCAAGCCGGCGCAGATGCTGGCCGAGTGCGGGCTGGATGCGGCCGGGATTGAGGCTTCGGTGAAAGCCCGCATGGCCAAGCTCGGCTTGTAATCCCCGGGGCCGCCTTGCGGCCCTTTCGCGACACAAGGCCGCTCCTACAGAGACCGCGCCGCTCTACCGGTTTGCGCAATACCTGTAGGAGCGGCCTTGTGTCGCGATCGAGGGCGCAGCCCTCGCAAAATGGTACTGCTTATGAAGAAATCTGCCTGTGCCGCGCTACTCTGCGCCCCCACATTGTTAATCGCCGCCGAACGCGATGACGCGCTGAAGCTCCCCGACGTGCTGATCAGCGCCAGCCGCCAGGTCGAGTCGCGCACCGCCACCAGCGCCGCCAACACGGTCTTCACCCGCGCCGACATCGACCGCCTGCAACCCACCAGCATCACCGACCTGCTAAGCCGCGTACCCGGCGTGCAAGTGGCCCCCACTGGCGGCCGTGGCAGCCTCCCGGGCATCTTCATACGCGGTACCAAGGCGGCGCAAAGCCTGGTGCTGGTGGATGGCGTACGCATTGCCAACGCCACTTCGGGCGACAGCGGCCTGCAGTTCCTCGACGTTGACCAGATCGAACGGGTGGAAGTGCTGCGTGGCTCGCGCTCGGCGGTGTACGGCAGCGATGCCATCGGCGGGGTGATCCAGATCTTCACCCGCCGCAGCAACACGCCCGGCCTGCAGCCGCGGCTGCGCATCGCGGCAGGCAGCCACCAGACCGTCCAGCGTAGCCTGGGGCTTTCCGGCGGCAACGACGCGACCCGCTTCAACCTCGGTGCCAGCCTGGATGAAACAGCCGGCATCGACTCGACTGGCCCATCCTTCGCCAGTGACGGCGACCATGATGCCTACCGTAACCAGTCCTTCAACCTGAGCCTGAGCCACACCTTCAGCGAGCGCTTCGAGGCCGGGGTCAACCTGCTCGACAGCCGTGGCCGCAGTGAATACGACAACCCGTTCGGGGGGTTCGACCCGGTAACCTTCGAGAGCTTCGGCCAGAAGCCCTACACGGACTTCAGCGTCAGCAGCCTGGGCAGCTATTTCGCTGCGCAGCTCAACGATGCCTGGCGCTCGCGCCTGGAACTGGCCCACAGCGAGAACCGCGACGACAAGCGTGACAAGCTGAGCGCCGAGCGCTTCGTGTTCAACACCTACCGCGATCAGCTGACCTGGCAGAACGACCTCGCCCTGGGCGAACAAAACACATTGCTGATCGGTGGGGACTGGTATGAAGACCGTGTCCATGCCAGTACCGACTTCACCGAAGACAGCCGCTGGAACCGGGCGGTCTTTGCCCAGCACCGCTACCAGGGCGAGCAGTTTTCCACCGAGCTGGGCGTGCGCCACGACCGCAACCAGCAGTTTGGCGGCCAGACCACCTGGAGTGGCAGCCTGACCGTGCCGCTGAACGCGGATAACGATGTGCTGCTGTCCTACAGCGAAGGCTTCCGCGCACCGACGTTCAACGACCTGTATTACCCGCAATACAGCAACCCGAACCTGGACCCCGAGCACTCGAAAAGCTATGAGCTGCAGTGGCGCAGCCAGCTGGCGACCACCACCCGCCTGGAGACCTCGCTGTACCGGACCGACCTGCGCGACGCAATCGTATTTGGCCAGGACTCGATCCCGCGCAACGTCGCCTCGGCACGCATCAACGGCCTGGAAATGGCCCTGTCCCAGCAGTGGGCGAGTTGGCACGCCCAGTTGGGCATGGCACTGATCGACCCACGTGACCGCGACACTGGCCACACCCTGGCCCGCCGCGCCCGGCGCACGTTGAGCCTGGACCTGGACCGCGACTTCGGGCGTTTCAGCGCGGGCGCCAGCTGGCAGGCCGTCAGCAGCAGCTATGACGATGAGGCCAACCGCAACCGCATCGGTGGCCACAGCTTGCTGGGCCTGCGTGGCAGTTGGGCTGCCAGCGACGAAGTGAAACTGGAAGCCAAACTGGATAACGTGCTGGGCCGCCGCTATAGCCGCGCCCTGTACAGCTACGAAGGGGCCTACCACCCGTACCGCGAAGAAGGCCGCACGGTGCTGTTCAGCGTGACGTGAACGCCGGCGCTTTAGCGGCCAGCAACGCACACAAGCGGGCGGTGGCTTCAATCATTTGCCCGCTCGGGCGCTCCAGACCTTTATCGGGTACCACCAGCAAACCGGCGTGGGCAACGGCGCGCAACTGCGGCCAGGCCAGCCAGCCGGTCAACTGCGCCTGGTCACCGGCCAGGATGACCTGGGGGTTGCGTAGCAACACCGACTCCACACTCACCTGCGGCGCCGGTTGGCTGAGGTCGGCAAACACATTGCGCGCCCCGCATACGGCCAGTGCGTCGCTCACCACCTGGCGGCCACCAAGGGTGTACAAAGGCCGATCCCACACCTGGTAGAACACCTGCAAGGGCTCGTCACGTCGGTACTGCTGGCGCAGTTGCCGCAACCGCTCGCGCAGGGCCCGGGCATACTGCTGCCCTTGCTCGGCACGGCCGACGCGCTCGCCAATCGCGGCGATCTGCTCGATGAGCTGGTCCAGGTCATGGGGTTCGGCGCTGAAGGTCGTGATACCCAGGCGTTTGAGCTGCTCGCGTTGCGCCGGCGGCACGCTGCCTGGCCACAGCAGCAACAGGTCGGGGCGCAGGCTCAGCAGGCGCTCCATGTTCAGCTGGCCTTGGCGGCCTACCGAGGGTAAATCGCGCAACGCATTTGGCCGTTCGCCCCCATCAAGCACACCCACCAGCAGGTCATCGGCCTGCAGTTCGAGCATGATTTCCGTCATCGAAGGCGCCAGGCTGACCACTCGCAAGGGTTCGCCAGCCAGCGCGGCACAGGCGAACAGTGCCAGCAGGCCAGGCAGCAGGCGCATCAGCCGAGCTGTCGTGGAATGCGGTAGAGGGACAACACCACCACGGTGGATATCGCCAACAGGATCTGCGGCACCGCTTCAAGAGCGACCCCTACAGACAGGGCCGCCACCCAGGCCGGGAAGCAGGCGTACAACATGGCCAGGCGCCGTACCCGTGCCAGCTCGATCCACGCGGCAGGCTCTTCAGCAGTACCCAGGGCTTTCGAGGTGGCGATGAGTGCACGCTTGTAGGCACCGAAACGTGGCAGGCTGAGGAACATGGTGGCCGCGCCGGCAATGAACAACGGCATGGCCAGAATCGGCACCAGCGCCTCACCGCCGCCAAAAGCCCAGCTCATGACCGGCAGCGGCAGCAGGCCCACCGCCAGGTACTGCCACCAGGCCAGCGCCAGCCGCCGCTTGACCTCGGCGCGGGTCACGCCTGGGGCACCTCGCCCTGGTGTTCGTTGCCCAGCATGTGGCCAAGCTTGCCGGCCTTGGTTGCCAGGTAGTAGCGGTTGTGCGGGTTATGCCCGGTATGCAGCGGTACTCGCTCGGCAACCACGATGCTCATGTCGGTCAGGGCTTTGACCTTGCGTGGGTTGTTGGTCATCAGCCGCAGCGCCTTCACGCCCAGGTGTTCGAGCATGGGCAGGCACATGGCGTAGTCACGCTGGTCGGCGGCAAACCCCAGGCGCTCGTTGGCTTCCACGGTGTCCGCCCCGCCGTCCTGCAACTCGTAGGCACGAATCTTGTTCAGCAGGCCAATGCCACGGCCTTCCTGGCGCAGGTACAGCAATACGCCGCGGCCCTCGCGGGCGATTGCCTGCAGTGCGGCCTCCAGCTGCGAGCCGCAGTCGCAGCGCTGGCTGAACAGGGCATCGCCGGTCAGGCATTCGGAATGCAGGCGCCCCAGCACCGGCTGACCATCCGCGATGTCACCCAGGCTGAGCACCACATGCTCCCGGCCGGTGGCTTCATCAAGAAAGCCATGCATGGTGAAGGTCGCGAAGGGCGTCGGGAGTTTAGAGGCGGCAACAAAGACGACGGGCACGTTGTGCTCCTGGAAAAAGTGGGACATATCTCGTGAGCCGATTGTATCAGCAGGTTGCACACTATGGGCTGGCTGAATACCGCGGGGTAAGATCGAAAAGTTCGATACTTAGGCCAGGCAGGCCCGGCCTCAGTGCGGTTTGCTATCCGCAGTAAACGGATACGGTTGCCGCCAGTGCTCGAAAATCGGCTTCAGCTCGCCACTGCGTACCAGCTCGGCCATGCGCTTGTCGAACAGGTCGCGCAGGGCCTTGGCCTGGTCGTTGCGGGCAAAGGCCAGGTACAGCGGCAGCTCGGCCACGTGGGTGCGGCGAAAGCGTTCGGGCTGGGATGCCTGGTTCAGTACGTAATCGACTTCAGTCTGGGAATCGATGTAGAAGTCCACACGGTCATGCTCCAGCATCGGCAGAATGCCTTCGCGGCGCTGGATTTCACGGAACTCATGCACATCGGGCAAGTAGCTGCCGTAGTCGTAGCCACGTACCCAGGCCAAGCGGTACTTGCCCACATTCTGCGACGTGGGCACAGGCTTGCTGGCCAGCCCCAGCGCATAGATATGATCCATATCGAAGTGCCAGCGCGGGTACAGGTTGTCGCCGTTCTCTTCCTTGTAGGAGCCGACCCAGGCATCCGCCTCGCCACGTTTCACCAGCCCGACCGCGCGGCTGTAGGGTGCGCTTTGGGTCACCACCTTGACCCCGGCCGGCTCGAACACCTTGCGCAGAACGTCCCAGGCAACGCCGGTACCGTCAGCATTGGTGTAGTCGATCCACTCCTCGCTGACCAGCTGGATCTGCTTTGGCAGGCCTTCGGCAGCCACCGCCCACGGGGCGACACTCAGCAGCATCGCCAGCAGCACAACCCTCATGGCCATTCACGCGCTCCCTGTTTCAGGCAACCGCCCATACCAGAACCTGCATGCCCAGCCAGGCGAACACACCGGCCAGGATATCGTCGAGCATGATGCCGACGCCCCCGTGCACATGGCGGTCGATCCAGCGGATGGGCCACGGCTTGAGGATGTCGAAGAAACGGAACATCAGGAACCCCGCCAGCAGCCACTGCCAGCCTTCCGGCACCAGCCAGAGGGTGATCCACATGCCAACGATTTCATCCCAGACAATGCCTTCGTGATCGTGCACACGCAAGTCATTGGCGACCTTGCCGCACAGCCAGATGCCGAACAGCATGCTGATGCCCAGCAACAGCCAGTAGCCCCAGTCGGGCAGCATCTGCCACAGGGGGATGAACGGTATGGCCACCAGCGAGCCCCAGGTACCTGGCGCCTTGGGCAAGGTGCCGGAACCAAAGCCGAACGCGATGAAGTGCCATGGGTTGCGCCAGACCGAAGGCGGAACGAACTCCGCAGGCACCTGATTGGGGTGATCGGTCACGGTGTCTCCCTAAAGTGTTGATAGCCCCGCTGGGCGGGGGTGATGTCCTGGCCCTGTGCGTCGCGCAGGGTCACACCGCGACCTTGCAGCACACGACCAATGGTGTGTACCTCGATGAAGCCAAGCTCGGCCAGGGGCGGCAGTGCTGCAGGCGGCAAGGTGAAGGCCAGTACGTAATCATCGCCACCGGTGAGTGCTGCCTGCAGTGCCGCCTCGTGGCCGAGGAATGCCTGCAAGGCAGGAGACACTGGCACCTGGGCCAGGTTCACCTCAAGTGCCACCCCGGACGCCTTGGCGATATGCCCGCAATCGGCTAGCAGGCCATCGGAGACGTCGAGCGCCGCCGTGGCCCTGCCCCGCAGCCATGTGCCCAGGGTGAGCTGCGGCATCGGCGACCAGTAATGGGCCAGCAGCGGCTCGGCCAGCTCGGCAGGCGCCTGGCGCTCGCCCAGTACCAGCGGCAAGGCACCGGCGGCCTTGCCCAGGGTGCCGCCAACACACAGCAAGTCGCCTGGCCGCGCACCGCTGCGGCGCAACGCCTGGCCAGCCGGCACCCGGCCGAACACGGTCACGGTGATGCTCAATGGGCCACGGGTGGTGTCGCCGCCAATCAGGCTCATGCGGCAGCGGTGCGCCATGCGGCTCAGGCCGTTGGCGTAGGCTGCAAGCCAGTCCGGGCCAACGCTTGGCAGGGTCAGGGCAAGGGTGAAGCCGATCGGGGTCGCGCCCATGGCGGCCAGGTCACTGGCCGCCACGGCCAGCGACCGCTGGCCCAGCAGTTGCGGGTCGCAAACGGCAGGGAAATGCACCCCGGCCACCAGCGTGTCGGTCGACACCGCCAATTGTTCACCGGGGGGAAGGTCGAGCAAGGCGCAATCGTCGCCGATCCCCAGGGCCACGCCTTCGCCGCCTTGCGCGCAGGGCGCGGCGGCGAAGTAATGGTTGATCAGCTCGAATTCACCCATGGCCAGGCAGCGCCGGGATCAGCGCTTGTTCGCCTTGACTTCTGCTTCACGCAGGGACGGGGCAAGCTTGTCGAGCACACCGTTGACGAACTTGTGACCGTCGGTAGCACCGAAGACCTTGGCCAGCTCCACGCCTTCGTTGATGACCACACGGTACGGTACGTCGACGCGCTTGATCAGCTCCCAGGTGGACAGGCGCAGCACGGCCAGTTCCACAGGGTCGAGCTCGTCCAGGGCAATGGTCATGCACGGGGCCAGCGCTTTGTCGATTTCGTCCTTGACTGCCGGGACCCCATGCAGGATCTCGCGGAAGTAGGCACCGTCGACATCGGTGAAATCGTTATCCACCCGGAACTGCGCTTCGATCTCGTTCAGCGAATGCTGGGCCATGTGCCATTGATAGAGGGCCTGGGTCGCAAGCTTGCGGGCTTCGCGACGCTTGGCGCTCTTGGAAGGCTTGCCGGCATCCGCAGGTTTTGGATCGCGCGGGTTGAAACGATCGCTTTCGTCGCTAATCACTTGGCCTCCAACTGCGCCAGCAGGCTGACCATTTCCAGAGCGGACAGGGCAGCTTCAGCACCTTTGTTGCCAGCCTTGGTGCCGGAACGCTCGATGGCCTGCTCGATGGAATCGACGGTCAGTACGCCGAAGGCCACCGGAACACCGAACTCCATGGACACCTGGGCCAGGCCCTTGGTGCATTCGCCCGCCACGTATTCGAAGTGCGGGGTACCGCCACGGATCACGGCGCCCAGGGCGATGATCGCGTCGTAGGCGCCTTGCTGGGCGACCTTCTGTGCCACCAGCGGAATTTCGAATGCACCCGGGGCACGGATGATGGTGATGTCGCTTTCGCTGACACCGTGGCGAACCAGGGCGTCAACGGCACCGCTTACCAGGCTTTCGACAACGAAGCTGTTGAAGCGGCCAACCACCAAAGCATAGCGACCTTTGGGGGCGATGAAGGTACCTTCGATGGTCTTCAGGGTCATTCCGATATTCTCATATTCAAGAGCGAGGCCGCTTGCAAGCGGCCTCGACAGGGGTCTGGACTCGAGCTGGGGGCGTCATTGCCGCCTCAAGTCACTCGGAGGGCACGTATTCTACAACTTCCAGATCGAATCCGGATATCGCGTTGAACTTCATTGGCGAACTCATCAGGCGCATCTTGCGCACCCCGAGGTCGCGCAGGATCTGCGAGCCAGCACCCACGGTGCTGTAGGTGGTCGGTGCCTTGGCCGGTAGGTCGCCGGCGCTTTCGCGGATGTGCGCCAACAGCACGTCGCCGTCCAGCGGGTGGCCCAGCAGCAGGACCACGCCGCTGCCGGCTTCGGCCACGGCCGCCATGGCCGCGCGCAGGCTCCAGCGGCCCGGTTGCTTGACCAGCAGCAGGTCGCGCAGCGGGTCCATGTTGTGTACCCGCACCAGGGTCGGCTCTTCGGCGCAGATCTTGCCCAGGGTCAGGGCCATGTGCACGTCGCCTTCCACCGCATCGCGGTAGGTGACCAGGTTGAACTCACCCAGCTCGCTCTCTACCGGTTGCTCGGACACCCGTTGCACGGTGCGCTCGTGAATCATGCGGTAGTGGATCAGGTCGGCGATGGTGCCGATCTTCAGGCCATGCTCGGCAGCAAAGACTTCCAGCTCGGCGCGGCGCGACATGGTGCCGTCGTCGTTCATCACTTCGCAGATCACGCCGCTTGGCTCGAAACCGGCCATGCGCGCCAGGTCGCAGGCCGCTTCGGTGTGGCCGGCACGCGCCAGGGTGCCGCCAGGCTGGGCCATCAGCGGGAAGATGTGGCCAGGGCTGACGATGTCTTCAGCCCTGGCGTCCCGGGCAGCAGCGGCTTGCACAGTGCGCGCGCGGTCGGCGGCGGAGATGCCGGTGGTGACGCCTTCGGCGGCTTCGATCGACACGGTGAACTTGGTGCCGAAGCCCGAGCCGTTGCGCGGCGCCATCAATGGCAGCTTCAGCGTTTCGCAACGCTCACGGGTCATCGGCATGCAGATCAGCCCACGGGCATGCTTGGCCATGAAGTTGATGTGTTCGGGCTGGCAGCACTCGGCGGCCATGATGATGTCGCCTTCGTTCTCGCGGTCTTCGTCATCCATGAGGATGACCATTTTACCCTGGCGGATGTCTTCGACCAGTTCTTCGATGCTGTTGAGCGCCACGCGGCACCCCCTTCTCAATCAGGATTTCAAGAAGCCGTTGGCGGCCAGGAAGCTTTCGGTAATGCCACTGCCCTTGCTCGGTTCGGCGGCCTTGTCACCCAGCAGCAAGCGCTCCAGGTAACGGGCCAGCAGATCGACCTCAAGGTTCACCCGACGCCCTGCGCGGTAGTCGGCCATGATGGTTTCGGACAGGGTGTGCGGGACAATGGTCAGCTCGAACTCGGCGCCATTGACTTCGTTGACCGTCAGGCTGGTGCCGTCGACGGTGATCGAGCCCTTGTGGGCGATGTACTTGGCCAGCTCCTTCGGTGCGCGTACGCGGAACTGGATGGCGCGGGCGTTATCGCTGCGCGAGATGATTTCACCCACCCCGTCGACATGGCCGCTGACCAGGTGCCCGCCAAGGCGGGTAGTAGGGGTCAGGGCTTTTTCCAGGTTGACCTTGCTGCCGCTCTTGAGGTCGATGAAGGCAGTGCGCTTGAGGGTTTCGACGCTGACGTCGGCCCAGAAGCCGTCACCAGGCAGTTCCACGGCGGTCAGGCACACGCCGTTGACGGCGATGCTGTCGCCCAGCTTGACGTCACCCAGGTCCAGCTTGCCGGTTTCGACGTAGACGCGAACGTCGCCGCCCTTGGGGGTCAGGCTGCGGATGCTGCCAATGGATTCGATGATGCCGGTGAACATGGGGTCTTCCTCAAAACGGTTTGCACGGGGCAAGCCCGGTATTATACGCCGGGCGCCGGCAGGGGCACGGCTGTGACCCGCCAGTCATCGCCCACTGCGCGCATTTCGGTAATTTTCAGGCGCGGTGCTTCACTCATCCGCTCCATTGGCCAGTCCAGCAATGGGCGGGCATGGGAGCCGAGGAAGGTACCGGCGACGAACAACTGGTACTCGTCCACCAGGCCAAGGCGGGCAAAGGCACCGACCAGGCTGGCACCGGCTTCCAGCAGCACTTCGTTGACACCACGCGCGCCCAGGGCATGCAGCAGCGCCGCCAGGTCAACCTGGCCATTGTCACCCGGCAGGCAGAGCAGTTCGTGGCCGGCAGCGGCATAACCGGGGTCATCTGCGACAGCTGTTACCACCAGGGCCGGCCCGGCCTGGAAGAACGGCGCATCCAGCGGCAGGCGCAGGCGGCCATCGACCAACACGCGCAGTGGTGGGCGGCTGAGCGCCAGGGCGGTGGTTTCGGCATCCAGGCCCAACTCGCTGCCCCGTACGGTCATGCGCGCGTTGTCGGCCAGCACGCTGGCGGCGCTGGTCAGCACCACGCTGGAGCGGGCGCGCAGGCGCTGCACGGCCGAGCGCGCGGCCGGGCCGGTGATCCACTGGCTTTCACCACTGGCCATGGCGGTACGGCCGTCAAGGCTCATGGCCAGCTTGGCGCGCACGTACGGCACGCCATGCTCCATGCGCTTGAGAAAGCCCGGGTTCAGGGCGCGGGCCTCGGCCTCGAGCACACCACTGGCTACTTCGATGCCGGCCTCGGCCAGGCGCCGCAGCCCCCGCCCTGCCACTTGCGGGTTAGGGTCCTGCATGGCCGCTACCACCCGGGCCACACCCGCCTTGACCAGCGCTTCGGCGCACGGGGGCGTGCGGCCATGGTGGCTGCAAGGCTCCAGGGTGACATAGGCACACGCGCCACGGGCGCGTTCCCCGGCCTGGCGCAGGGCATGCACTTCGGCATGGGGCTCACCGGCGCGCACGTGCCAGCCCTCCCCGACCACTTCGCCGTCGCGCACGATCACGCAGCCTACGCGGGGGTTCGGGTGGGTGGTGAACAGGCCTTTGCGCGCCAGCTCCAGCGCACGCGCCATGTAGTGGGCGTCAAGAATCGCGGCTTGGCTGGGCATGTTCACTCTTTGGCCGGCTCGCGGGCCAGGCGGTCGATTTCTTCACGGAACTCGTCGAGGTCCTGGAAGCGCCGGTACACCGAGGCAAAGCGGATGTAGGCCACCTCATCGAGCTTTCGCAGCTCGGCCATGACCATTTCACCCACCACCAGCGACTTGACTTCGCGCTCGCCAGTGGCACGCAGGCGGCTCTTGATGTGCGCCAGCGCCGCTTCCAGGCGCTCGACGCTGACCGGGCGTTTTTCCAGCGCCCGCTGCATGCCGGCACGCAGCTTGTCTTCGTCGAAAGGCTGGCGCGTGCCGTCTTGCTTGATCAGCCGGGGCAGCACCAGCTCGGCGGTTTCGAAGGTGGTGAAGCGCTCGCCACAGGCCACGCATTCGCGGCGGCGGCGCACCTGCTCGCCCTCGGCGACGAGGCGAGAGTCGATGACCTTGGTGTCGTTGGCACCGCAAAAGGGACAGTGCATGGTGGCAGGCAACAAAAAAAGGGAGGGCCATGGTAGCGCATTGCACTGGCAAGACAAGCCAAAGGGGTTAACATCCATGGGAAATCTGCCCGTTAAGGACTCCTCCATGCACTACCGAGCGCTCGTCGTGCTGTGCTGCGCCGCCCTGCTCGCCGCCTGCGGCAGCGATAGGCCGAAGACCGATACCTCCGTTGCGCCGGCACCGGCCCGCGTGGCCAAAACCGCCGAAGCGCCCGGCCCGCTTCCGGCCTACCAGCGCGAGTTGAGCGGTACATTGCTGGAAATCCCGGCCGGCGCCGACGTGGAACTGGCGTTGCTGGTGATCGACGAACGCGACCGCCCGCAGCGCCTGCTGGCCAGCAGCAACCTGACCGCTACCGGCCAGGCCCTGCCCTACCAACTGCGCTTCAACCCCGAAGCCTTCCCGGCCGGCGCACGCGTGGAATTGCGTGGCCGCGCCAGCCGCTCCGGCCAGCTGATCATGCACCTGCCGCCGCTGCGCATCACCCAGGCGCAGACCCAGGCCACCGGGCCGCTACGTTTCGAGAAGGCGCCCTGAGTGGCGCCGCTTGCCCTGCAGCAGGCCCTCAGCGGCCTGATAGGTGAGGCGCGGCTGGTCGTCAGCGAACTGCCCGGCTGCGCCTTGAAACTGTGGCTGATCGACGACCAGAACATGGACCGCGCCTTCAGCAGCGACGAAACCCGGCGCATTCTGGAAGACCCGCCCTACTGGAGCTTCTGCTGGGCCAGTGGCCTGGCCATGGCCCGTTACCTGGCCGAGCGCCCGGAATGGGTGGCCGGCAAGCGGGTGCTGGACTTTGGCGCCGGGTCCGGCATTGCCGGCATCGCTGCCGCCCGCGCGGGTGCTCGGGAGGTGGTGGCCTGCGACCTGGACCCACTGGCCCTGCAAGCCTGCCGCGCGAATGCCGCGCTGAACGGTGTGCAACTGGGCTACAGCGACGACTTCTTCGCCGAGGACGACCGCTTCGACCTGATCCTGGTCGCCGACGTGCTGTACGACCGGGCCAACCTGCCGCTTCTGGATGCTTTTCTTGGCCGTGGTCGCCAGGCCTTGGTGGCCGACTCGCGGGTACGCGACTTCAGCCACCCGCTCTACCAGCAGTTGGGGGTGCTTGAAGCGCTGACCCTGCCCGACCTGGCCGAGCCGCACGAATTCCGCCGGGTCAGCCTGTACCACGCCAGCCGCGACACCTTATAGTGGTGGTATTCACGAGTTTGCGAGAAGCGCAATGAGCCAAGACACGCCTTACATTTTCGACGCTACCGATGCCACCTTCCAGCAGCTGGTGATCGAGAACTCCTTCCACAAACCGGTACTGGTAGATTTCTGGGCCGAGTGGTGTGCGCCATGCAAGGCACTGATGCCCTTGCTGGCGAAGATCGCCGAGGGCTACCAGGGCGAACTGCTGCTGGCCAAGATCAACTGCGACGTGGAACAACAGGTGGTCGCCCAGTTCGGCATTCGCAGCCTGCCGACCGTTGTGCTGTTCAAGGACGGCCAGCCGGTGGACGGCTTTGCCGGTGCCCAGCCGGAATCGGCGATCCGCGCCATGCTCGAGCCGCACGTGCAAATGCCTGCCGCACCGCAGGCATCGCCGCTGGAACAGGCCAAGGCGCTGTTCGCCGAAAGCCGTTTCGCCGAAGCAGAAGCGCTGTTGCAGGCCCTGCTGGGTGAAGACAACAGCAATGCCGAGGCACTGATCCTGTACGCCCGTTGCCTGGCCGAGCGTGGCGAGCTGGGGGAGGCGCAGGTGGTACTGGACGCGGTCAAGAGCGATGAGCACAAGGCCGCACTGGCCGGCGCCAAGGCCCAGCTGACCTTCCTGCGCCAAGCGGCCAGCCTGCCGGAGGTGGCGGAGCTGAAAAGCCGCCTGGCCCAGAACCCTGAGGATGATGAAGCCGCCTACCAGCTGAGCGTCCAGCAGTTGGCGCGCCAGCAGTATGAGGCGGCGCTGGAAGGGTTGCTGAAGCTGTTCCAGCGTAACCGCAGCTATGACAATGGGCTGCCGCAGAAGGCGATGCTGCAGGTCTTTGAACTGCTGGGTGGCGATCACCCGCTGGTTGGGGTTTATCGTCGCAAGCTGTCGGCGGCGATGTTCTGACCTGAAGCTGATGGCGAGGGCTTCGCCCTCGTTCGCGGGCACGCCCGCTCCCACAAGGTGGACCTCAACACCGGTTTATCCAACCCAGTGATAAACCGGTGCATCCCCACCGTTTTCCACCTTCACCTCACTGCTGTGGCGCAAACGCACCAGTAGCCGCTTGCCCGCCGCTGTACTGCCGGCCAGCCCTTCCAGCCGGTCGAGCAATTGCGGCCCGCTCATTTGCCCCGCCAGGCGCAACACCTCGCGCGCCGCCGTCCATTGCCCGTCATCCTGCCGTGGCGCAGCCACCGGGGCCGCCGCAACGGCATGCGCCGCCGCAGGTACCTCGGTCTGCCGCCCCAACTGCGTCCACTCTTCAGGCTCAAGCTCGATGGTCAGGTCCACCGGCCATTCCCCAATCTGTCCACGAATTCTCACGATGCATTCCTTGAGCAAGGTCGATGGCCCATGCTACCGCAAGATGAAACCTGCGCCATGCGGGCTGGCAGGACGCAGAAAAGTTGTTATAACATAACCCAATCATCCAGCCCGCCCCGGAGCCTCCCATGCGTCGCCTGTTGCTCGCCCTGCCCTTCGCTTTGCTGCCACTGGCCGTGGCCCATGCCCACGAAGACCATGACCATGATCACGACCACGCCCATGGCACCCTGGGCGCGCATGAACACGGCGTGGCCAAGCTCAATGTCGTGCTCGACGGCAATACCCTGGAACTGGAGCTGGACAGCCCCGCCATGAACCTGGTTGGTTTCGAGCACGCTGCCAGCAGCGACGCCGACAAGGCCAAGGTTGCCGCGGTGCGCCAGCAGCTGGAACAACCGTTGAAGCTGTTCGGCCTGGCCTCGGCAGCCGGCTGCAAGGAAGACCAGCAAGCGCTGGAAAGCCCGTTGTTCGGTGACGCCGCCAAAGCGGAAGACGACGGTGACGAGCATGAGAAGGGCCACATGCACAGCGATATCAATGCCCACTACCAGCTGACATGCGCCACCCCGGAGAAACTCACCCAGCTGGACCTGGCCCCCCTGTACAAAGCCTTCCCGGCCACGCAAAAAATCAACGTGCAGCTAATCGGCCCCAACGGCCAGAAAGGCGTCGAAACCTCGCCCGCCAAGGCCATGGTCGCGTTCTGAGATGAATCAGGCACTGATTGACGTGCAGGACCTGGTGTTCGCCTGGCCCGGCCAGGCGCCGCTGCTGGACATCCCGGCGTTTCGCCTGCAAGCCGGTGAGGCCCTGTTTCTCAAAGGCCCCAGCGGCAGTGGCAAGACCACCCTGCTGGGCCTGCTGGGCGGGGTGAACCGAGCGGACCAAGGGCGAATCCGGCTGCTTGGCCAGGACCTCGCCGCGCTGGGCCAAGGTGCACGCGACCGGTTCCGCGTCGACCACACCGGCTATATCTTCCAGCAGTTCAACTTGCTGCCCTTCCTGTCGGTAAGGGAGAACGTCGAACTGCCATGCCGCTTCTCCCGCAGCCGGGCGGAACGGGCCATCCAGCGCCATGGCAGTGTCCACCAGGCGGCAGGCGAACTGCTCGCCCACCTGGGGCTGGGCGACCCGGCACTGCTGGCGCGCCGTGCGGACAGCCTGTCGATAGGCCAGCAACAGCGGGTTGCCGCAGCCCGCGCGCTGATCGGTCAGCCCGAGCTGGTGATCGCCGACGAGCCGACCTCGGCGCTGGACGCCGACACCCGTGAGGTGTTCATCCGCCTGCTGTTCGATGAGTGCCGGGCCGCTGGTGCCAGCCTGCTGTTCGTCAGCCACGACCAGAGCCTGGCGCCGCTGTTCGATCGCCACCTGTCGCTGGCCGAACTCAACCGTGCCGCCAAGCCCGTGGAGGCCTGATGTACCTGCTCCGCCTTGCCCTGGCCAGCCTGGCCAACCGCCGTTTCACCGCTTTTCTCACGGCCTTTGCCATCGCCCTGTCGGTCTGCCTGCTATTGGCCGTGGAGCGGGTGCGGACCGAAGCCCGTGCCAGCTTCGCCAGTACCATCAGCGGTACCGACCTGATCGTGGGCGCGCGCTCGGGCTCGGTGAACCTGCTGCTGTATTCGGTATTCCGGATCGGCAACGCCACCAACAACATCCGCTGGGACAGCTTTCAGCACTACGCCCATGACCCACGGGTAAAGTGGGCGATTCCGATCTCGCTGGGCGACTCGCACCGCGGCTACCGGGTAATGGGCACCA
Source organism: Pseudomonas sp. TJI-51 (assembly GCF_000190455.2). Classification (NCBI taxonomy): domain Bacteria; kingdom Pseudomonadati; phylum Pseudomonadota; class Gammaproteobacteria; order Pseudomonadales; family Pseudomonadaceae; genus Pseudomonas; species Pseudomonas sp. TJI-51. Next base: position 20,458 of record NZ_AEWE02000045.1, on the reverse strand, counting down.
CTGCCGACTACTTCGAGCATTACCAGTACGGCCGCAAACAGCACCTGCAGCTGAGCCAGGGCCGCGAATTCGCCAGTGACCCGTTCGAGGTGGTACTGGGTGCCGAAGTGGCCGAGGCACTGCATTACAAACTGGGGGACAAGCTGGTGCTGGCGCACGGTGTGGCCGCAATCAGCCTGGTCAAGCATGACGACAAACCGTTCACCGTGGTGGGCGTGCTCAAGCGTACCGGCACACCGGTCGACCGCACCCTGCACATCAGCCTGGGCGGCATGGAGGCGATCCATATCGACTGGCACAATGGCGTGCCGGCACGTGGCGCCGGGCGCATCAGCGCCGAGCAAGCACGCAGCATGGACCTGCAACCTGCCGCCATCACGGCGTTCATGTTGGGCCTGAACAACAAGATCGCGACGTTCAGCCTGCAGCGGGAAATCAACGAGTACCGCAACGAACCGCTGCTGGCGATCCTGCCTGGCGTTGCCTTGCAGGAGCTGTGGAGCCTGATGGGCACGGCCGAACAAGCCTTGTTCGTGGTTTCGCTGTTCGTTGTGCTCACGGGCCTGATCGGCATGCTCACGGCCATTCTCACCAGCCTCAACGAACGCCGCCGGGAGATGGCGATCTTGCGTTCCGTAGGGGCCAGGCCGTGGCATATCGCCGGGCTGCTGGTGCTGGAGGCGCTGTCACTGGCGGCAGTCGGCATCGTCGCCGGGCTGGGCTTGCTGTATGCGGGTATCGCCCTGGCACAGGGGTATGTACAGGCCAACTATGGTTTGTACCTGCCGCTGGCGCTGCCGAGCGCTCATGAATGGAGCTTGCTGGCTATCATCCTGGGGGCTGCACTGCTGATGGGCAGCGTGCCAGCGTGGCGCGCCTATCGGCAGTCGTTGGCCGATGGCCTGTCCATACACCTATGAGTGCGCGTAATGATCAAACACCTCACCGCCTGCTTCGCGGGTAAACCCGCTCCTACATCGGGTCGCGTTCCCCGTGTAGGTGCCGGTTCACCCGCGAAGAAGCCGACACTGCGAACGCTGCTGATCCTGCTGCTTGCGGCAGCGATGCCGCTGTGGGCCGCCGAACCCAAGGAGCTCGACTGGCCAGCGCTGATCCCGGAAGGCGCCCCGGTCATTCCACCGCAACTCACCCCCTTGCACGACATGTCGCAATTGAGCAACGCCCTGGCCGCCGAGTCTGCGCCAGCAGCCCGGCAGCAGGCGCCGAACGCGCCGGTGGTGAAAAGCCTCGATGGCCAGCAGGTCAAACTGCCCGGGTATATCGTGCCGCTGGAAGTCAGCGAGGAGGGGCGCACCACCGAGTTTCTGCTGGTGCCTTACTACGGCGCGTGCATCCATGTGCCGCCACCGCCCTCGAACCAGATCGTGCACATTTTCAGCGAAATGGGCGTGCGCGTCGAAGACCTTTATCAACCCTACTGGATCGAGGGAAAGATGCAGGTCAAAGCCTCCAGCAGCGAACTGGCCGATGCCGGCTACCAGATGGAAGCCGAAAAAATCTACGCTTATGAGCTGAAGTGAGCGCTATTACCGGTTCATGAAGACGCTTCGTTGAGCTGGGTCAAACATTCTGTTTAGACCCATCCGTACCATTGGACTACTCGATTATTAACGTCCTCTGGGAGCTTCCATGAACAAGTCCTTGCTCGGGGCCGCATTCGCGGCACTGGCCTTCGCCGCCCCTGTTGCCCACGCCCACCAGGCGGGTGATGTCATCGTTCGCGCCGGTGCAATCACCACTGCGCCGAATGAGAGCAGCAGCGACCTGAAATTCGACGGCAACAAGGTTTCGGGCACCAAGGCGACACTGGACAGCGACACCCAGCTGGGCCTGGCCTTCGCCTACATGCTCACCGACCACGTTGGCCTGGAGCTGCTGGCGGCTACGCCGTTCAAGCACACCGTAGGCGTAAAAGGCCTGGGTGGCGGGCTGGACGGCAAGCTGGCCGACATCAAGCAACTGCCGCCGACACTGTCGCTGCAGTACTACCCGATGGAACCGAACTCCAAGTTCCAGCCGTATGCCGGCGTAGGTATCAACTACACCCTGTTCTTCGATGAAGACCTCAGCAGCGCCCGCAAGCAGCAGGGCTTCAGTAACCTGAAGCTGCAAGACTCGGTAGGTATCGCCGGCCAGTTGGGCATGGACTACATGCTCACGGACAACCTGCTGGTCAACGCCGCGGTCTGGTATGTGGACATCGACACCAAGGCCAGCGTCAACGGCCCCACCGCGCTGGGCTACAGCAAGACCAAGGTCGACGTGGATGTCGACCCATGGGTGTACATGGTCGGCCTAGGCTACAAGTTCTGACCGGAACACTGCAGGGCGGCTCCGGCCGCCCTTGCGCGTTGCAGCCACAGCCAATAAGCCAGGGCCGCCGCGCTGATGGCCAGGCCCAGGCCAGCAACACCGTCTGGTTGGTGACATGCATTGCCTGCACGGCAAAATCCAGCATCAGCACGCCAAGGACAAAGGCCATCACGGATTGCCCGAGCATTGCCGTGGGCAGCCATGAAAGCGTCAGCAGCAACAGCGCCAGGAGGTGCTGGGTGATTGCTGGGCGCTGATGATCCTTCGCGATGCTTTTGATGGCCTGCGTCGCTTCAGTGAGTTTCAGAAGAATCTGGGGCTGGCGAAGACCATCCTCGCCTCACGGCTCAAGTGGCTGGTGGAAAGCGGTTTGCTGGAACCGTTACAGGTGAGAAGTCTGGATGGGCGGATGTTGAACCCCGAGGACTGCGTGCGCAAGGTGGTGCGCCATGGCTGATCCTGGGGCTGCTGCGCAGCCCTGTCGCGACACAAGGCCGCTTGTGTCTTGAGAGAGGGATCTGGTGTTGCCTCAGCCGAAGAGGGTGTAGATCAACAGCCAAAATGCAGGACTCGAAGATCTCACGGTTCCTGTGGGAGCGGGCGTGCCCGCGAACACCGGCGCAGCCGGTGCCAGACACCGCGTCGCCTGCTTCGCGGGCACGCCCGCTCCCACAATGGATCGCGCAGGCTTTTCAAATTTTGAGAAAGACAGTTGCTCCTACAGGCCGTGCAGGCAGGGCATCGCTTGGCCCGTGACTTCAGCTTTTACCCAGTAGCCGGGCCAGCCCCTCGACCATCGGCGTAGCCTGCGGGAATGCAAACCGCGCCAGCAAGCGCTGGTTATCGGCCCGCGAATGGCGAATATCACCGGCACGCGCCGCCGCGTAGGTCACCGCTGGCAAGCTGCCCACGACTTTCTGCAGCGCCGCGAGCATCTGGTTGATCGACGTTGCCTGGTTGAGGCCGATGTTCACCGCCCCCTCCTCGACCTGCGGCTGCTCCAGCGCCTGCACCATCACTTGCACCAGGTCGCCTACATACAGGAAATCGCGGGTCTGCTCGCCATCCCCGTACACGGTGATCGGCAGGCCCTGCACAGCACGCTCGCAGAAGATGCTGATAACCCCGGAATAGGGCGAGGACGGGTCCTGGCGAGGCCCGAAGATATTGAAGAAGCGGAACACCACCGGCTCCAGCCCGTGCTGACGGCGGTAGAAGTCCAGGTATTGCTCACTGGCCAGCTTGTCCACGGCATAGGGCGTCAGCGGTGCCTTGGGCGTATCCTCGGCGATCGACTCGCCCTCGCCATTGTTGCCATACACGGCGGCACTGGAGGCGAACACCACCCGGCGCAGACCGTGCACGCGCATGGCTTCACAAACATTGAGGGTGCCGATGAAATTGCTCTGGTGGGTACGCACCGGATCTTCGACCGAGGCCTGCACCGAAGCCACTGCGGCCAGGTGCACCACGGCACTGCAACCTGCCGCAGCCCGCATGACCAGAGCAGCATCGGCGACATCGCCTTCGATCAGTTCCAGCCGTGGGTGGTCGACCTGCAGGTTGCCCCGCCGGCCAGTGGACAAGTCATCGAGAATGCGTACGGCGTAGCCTTTGTCCAACAACGCATCGCACAGGTGGGAACCAATGAAGCCGGCACCGCCGGTGATCAGGATGGGGGCATCAGCCATGGCGGTAGAAACGGTCCAGTAGGGGCGGCAAGCCGGCGCGCCAGGCACGCGGCTTGATGCCAAAGGTATGAAGGATTTTCTTGCAGGCCAATACGGCATGCTGCGGCTCTTCGCTGGCATCCGGCCGCGCGGCATGCGCTTGCGCCGTGGGTGCCTGCACTGCCAGCTGGCGATATTGGCCGGCCTCGGCCAGGATCGCCTGGCCCAACACCAGCGGCGTGGTCGCCTCGTTGCCGGCGTAATGGTAGGTGCCCCATAGCGGCGCGTTGCAATCGAGTTGCTTGAGCACAGACAGGATCACCCGGGCCGCATCGTCCACAGGTGTGGGGTTGCCGCGCCGGTCATCGGCCAGCAGCAACTCGGCCGGTTGCTCGGCACGGGTGAGGAAACGACCGAGCGAGCCATCGATGCTTTCGTCCAGCAACCAGCCAAAGCGCAGCAGTACATGTTGCGGGCACGCCGCACGCACGCTCTGCTCGATCCGCCACAAGGCCTGGCCCCGCAGCCCCAGGGGTACGGGCTCGTCCTTCTCGCTGTAGGCAGTGGCCCGCGAGCCATCGAATACCCGGTAGCTGGAAGGCTGCACCAGGGTGATCTGGTGGTGCTGGCACAGCTCTGCCAGCCGCTCGACTGCCCGCTCCTGCTGCGCCAGGCGCGGCTCGCTGACCGACTCGGCCTGGAACCAGTCGAAGTAATAGGCCAGGTTCACCAGGGCATCGGGGCGATGGTCGTCAAGCAACTGGGTCAGGCTCGCCGGCGTCCAGCCGCTCTCGGGCGGGCGCGGCGCCAGGAATGCGATGTCCTCCTCGGCCCCAAGACGAATCAGCGCTTGCCCGAGGGCATTGCCACCACCCAACAGCATTAGGCGCATACGCATAGAGTCAGCAGATCCGGAGAGGTTGATTAAGGAAAGTGGGTCATTTTGCGGTTTCCGGGCGGGGAAGTCCAACCCTGGGGCGGAGGTGGATACGTAGGGCTATACCTACCACCGCCGAGGACATTCCTCACATGACCAAGGGAGCAGGTCCTGCATCACTGCGTAAGATTCTCTGGCTAAATTAACGGCGAACTCACAAAAAGTTCCACCTCCCCCTACATACAAGGAAAAAAACAATGATAGGGAACGTGCCTCAACGATCGACTGAGGTCATCCAGTTCGAGCTCAATGACCAGCAAGCCAATTTTCTGGACTGCGCAGCCCGCCAAGTCGGTGCGATGGGTGGTCCAGATGTAGCAGGCAGCGCAAAAACTTCCATCTTCCATGCACAGGCACTGATGCGATTAATGGGTCGCCCGCAACGAGATCTGCTCGAACTTTTCAGCAACGGAAAAGTAGCCGCCATTGAATTCACAGGAATGCGAGAGCCCGAGCAAGACCCTGCGCCAAAATTTCTTCCGCCAGTAGATATAATCTGCAATGAACCAACAACTCTTTATTTGAGCTCTCGAAGTCAGATTCTTTTGAGCCTTGTCAACTATAGATCATTCGCTTTCGACATAGACAATGAAAGCAAGCAGATAAGAATCGTAGGGAACTTCAAGGGTGGCGGTGCAGTGGGCTTGCCCAGTGAGACCGGAAGTGTCACAGCGGAGCTTAGTTCTCATTCTGGGCTTGAGCTTGGGCCGCACACGGAGCCCCCTTACAACTGTTCGCTCAATGCCGAAAACGGGCACTCTCCAGCACCCAGCGCCTTGATTCTGACGGCCCGATGGACCCCATCCCAAGAGCCGACAAAATTGATACCGGTACGCAATGTAATTGCAAAACTGAACGGCCTTGAAGCACTGGCGCTTTCATCGAAATCATTCTGTTTCAGTCGCAGTGAATGTTTCGTCAAGGACGACAGCGAGGACATGCTAGAACATTCCATCATCCAGTTCGACCCTCGAGGTGACTTCACCTTGCGCTACAACAGTTATCGGTACTCTGTGCACGAAAAAGCTAGCCAATTGGCGCGCCAAGCCTACTGGTCATTGAAAGATCTATTGAATCAGGCAGATTGTTACGAATTCGTTCTGCTGCCCACCTCTGCGCTGTTAATCAACAACAGCCAGGCCCTGCATGCACGCGACACAATCAAAGATAACAGGCGACTACTGATCAGGCTGTTTGGGTATTCGCCAGATACGCAGCCATTAATCCTGCAGCAAGACCCGTTGATAGTACGTGGCTAGTGAAAATGGAGCACAATTGAAAATGGATTCGATCTATATAGCGCTAGCAGCCGTCGCGCTGTTTGCCGGTTTCTTCGATGCAATAGCAGGCGGCGGCGGACTCCTCACTCTTCCCGCTCTATTCATCGCAGGCATCGACCCATTGGCAGCAATGGCCACTAACAAATTTCAAGCTTCCTCAGCCAGTGCGTCAGCCGTCTGGGCGTTTGCTCGAAAACGAATGATCGATTGGCGAGCAGACTGGCCTATGGCCTGCCTATCCTTTATTGGAGGCGTCACTGGCGCCATGTCAATCAGCATGCTCGACAGGTATGTCCTGGAATCTGTCGTTCCCATCATGCTGATCGCGGTCGCGGCCTACTTTGCGTTCACTCCCACGCTGAGTAGTCAGGAGCGCAAGCAACGGCTGTCGAGCGTTGCATTCACACTGGCGGTAGTGCCAGCCATTGGCTTCTATGACGGTATTTTCGGGCCAGGTACCGGTTCATTTTTCATGGTCGCATGCACCCTGCTGCTGGGACAGCCGCTCATGCAAGCAATTTGCAGAAGCAAACTCCTGAATGCTTGCTGCAACCTGGGAGCCCTGACCGTGTTTGCATGCAGTGGGGCGATCGTCTGGCCTTTGGCATTGATAATGGCTGTGTCCGCCATCATTGGTGCGCAGCTGGGCGCGCGGTGTGCGCTCCACTTCGGGCCGCGGCTGGTGAAACCGCTGCTGATCGCCGTGTGCTGCCTGATGGCAACCAAGTTGATGCTCAGTACTGGTCATCCGGTGGCGCAATGGTTGCACCGCCTATGAGTGCTCAGCGGGCCTGAATTCAATTTCAGTCATCGGTCAAACCAATAGAGCGGCAGTGGCACGCCGAGTACAGCCATCCTGTCTATTCAATCTCAAACAAACTGTTGCGCAACGGCCCCACGCTCAGCCGTTCCCTGACGTCATCATCTATACGCGGATCATCCGGGCGGTACAGTTTGACCTGTCGGTAGGCATTGATGCGATTGATCTCCTCACCCAGGTACTCCCACACCACTCTTGTGCAGGCCGGGTTGCGCCGGTCGCCGCTGGAAACCCCGGCCTTCAGGCCGTTCAGGCGGGTGATCCGGCTTTTGAAGCTGGGAATCAGGATGGTCTGGCTCATTTCGTTGAAAGTCAGCGACTCGTAGTCGATGAGGAACACCCGGTCCTGCAACTGAAACGCCGCGCCCAGATAGCGACAACGGACTTCGGCATGCAGGTCCGTGGCGCTGGAGCGCTCCTGCCGCTCCTGGCGCTCGAACAGGAAACGCCCCCGCTCTTCCCACAGGTGCACCAGCGACACCAGGATCGTGCCGGGCACCGACATGCAGTTCGAATACTCGAAGTAATAACCGCAATAACGCGACAGGTTGCCGGCGTGCTCATGCAGTGGGCGGAACAGTTCACTGATCGGGTCGCTGGGTTGTTCGGCCAGGGTCGATACCCGGGCACCGATCATTCGGGCGAACTGCTCGGCAGGCAGGTTCAGCTCGTAATCCTCGACGCCAAAGAAATCACCGATGCGTTTCAGGTTGAAAGCCGTCGGACGGCTCTGCCCGCTGAGGTACTTGTTGAACTGCGCTCGGTTGATCGAGAGCTGGCGGCAAACTTCGGAAATAGAGCGGTAGTGGCTGCAAGCCAGTTTGAGGTTGGTAGCGAAATGCTCACTCATGTGCGGAATCCAGGTGACGCGAATGACGCCATTGTAGCATCAAGTCGCATCAAGTCAGAGCAACCCGCGAAATTGTAACGATTCTTGTCATGGCCAACCATGCGCCCCAACGAATAGCGGTGCGCCTGCCGTCCGCTGATCAATCCACACGAAGAATAAGAATCGAGGTCATTTTCCAATGCTCGAAGCACTCAACGATTTCCTCTCGGGGAAACTCCTCATCGTGCTGATCGTCGGTCTCGGCGGTTACTTCACCATCCGTTCGCGGTTCGTACAGTTCCGCCATTTCGGCCACATGTTCGCCGTGTTCAAGGAATCGCTGCGTGGCCAGGCAGGCCAGTTGAGCTCCTTCCAGGCCCTGATGCTGAGCCTGGCTGGCCGCGTGGGCGCCGGTAACATCGCCGGGGTCGGCATTGCCGTGACCCTGGGCGGCCCTGGCGCGGTGTTCTGGATGTGGGTCACTGCCCTGGTCGGCATGGCCAGCAGTTTCTTCGAATGTACCCTGGCCCAGGTGTACAAACGCGCCGATGGCGACGGCTTGTACCGTGGCGGCCCGGCCTACTACATTCAGCATGGCCTGAAGCTGAAAAGCATGGCCATCGTGTTCTCGATCCTGCTGCTGGTGACCTACGGCTTCGCCTTCATCGGCCTGCAGTCGTACACCGTTACCCATTCGCTACAAAATGCCTTCGACTTCAAGCCAAGCCACACCGGGCTGGTGCTGGCCGTGCTGCTGGCCATCACCTTCATCGGTGGCATCAAGCGCATCGCGGCGGTCTCGGACCTGCTGGTGCCGGTCAAGACCCTGGCCTACATCGGCGTGACCCTGTACGTGATCGGCACCCAGATCGACCACGTACCCGCCATGCTGGAAACCATCTTCAAGAGCGCTTTCGGCCTTGACCCTGCGTTTGGCGGCCTGCTCGGCAGCGCCATCGTCATGGGCGTGAAGCGGGGCGTGTTCGCCAACGAAGCAGGCTTGGGCAGTGCACCGAACGTTGCGGCCGTGGCGGCAGTGAAACACCCGGGCGCGCAGGGCGTGGTCCAGGCCTTCAGCGTGTTCCTCGACACCTTCGTGATCTGCACCTGCACCGCACTGCTGATCCTGCTGTCGGGCTTCTACACCCCAGGCTTCGAGGGCGACGGCATTGTCCTGACCCAGAACTCGCTGGCCGCGGTGGTGGGTGACTGGGGCCGCGTGTTCGTCAGCGTTGCGCTGTCGCTGTTCGTGTTCACCTGCATTCTCTACAACTACTACCTGGGCGAGAACAGCCTGCAGTTCCTCAGCCGCAACCGCGTGGTACTGATGGTGTTCCGTTGCCTGGTACTGGCGCTGGTGGTGTGGGGTTCGATGCAAGACCTGTCGACCGTGTTCGCCTTCGCCGACATCACCATGACCTGCCTGGCCTTCGTCAACCTGATCGCCCTGGCCCTGTTGTTCAAGATTGGCCTGCGGGTGATGCGCGACTACGACGACCAGCGCAAGGCCGGTATCAAGCAGCCAGTGTTCGATTCGACCAAGTTCGCCGACCTGGACCTGGACCGCAACGCCTGGCCAGCAAACCCTCAGCTGGAAACAGCCGCTGACAAAGCAGCCGTCCAGGCCCAGCCACAGCGCTGATACCCTGCCCTGCCAAAGCCGCCCCGTCCGTGGGCGGCTTTTTTCTCCGCTCACCGCCACGGATGCTTTCCATGCGTGCAGTCAAGAATCTTCTCGTTCTCTATACCGGTGGCACCATCGGCATGCTCGAAACCCCGGAGGGCCTGGCACCGGCCGGCGGTTTCGACGGGCGGATGCGTGAACACTTCGCGCAACTGTCCGATGCCCCCCAGCTGCAGTGGACCCTGCAAGAGCTGAACCCGCTGCTGGACAGCGCCAACATGCAACAGCACAACTGGCTGGCCATGCGTGACGCCATCGTCACGGCGGTGGACGCTGGCCATGATGGGGTGCTGGTGCTGCACGGCACCGATAGCCTGGCCTATAGCGCGGCTGCCTTGTCGTTCCTGCTGCTGGGCTTGCCCGTGCCGGTACTGCTGACCGGTTCGATGCTGCCGGCCGGCGCCTCCGACAGCGACGCCTGGCCCAACTTGTGTGGCGCGCTGCGCCTGTTCGAACAAGGGCTGGAAGACGGCGTGCAGTTGTACTTCCATGGGCAGCTGGTGCACGGTTGCCGGGCTACCAAGTTGCGCAGTGAAGCGTTCGATGCGTTCGTTGCCCTGCCGCGGCATCGCGACAGCCAGCGTGCGGCAGCCATCCCGGCCGAGCTGGATTACCGCCAGCCGCGCCAGCCGGTCAACCTGGCGGTAGTGCCCGTGTTCCCGGGGCTGCAGGCCAGCCATCTGCAGGCCTTGTTGGGCAGCGGCGTGCAGGCCTTGCTGCTGGAGTGCTATGGCAGTGGTACAGGGCCGTCGGATGACCTGGCGTTGCTCGAGGTACTGCGCGCAGCGCGCCAGCGCGGTGTGCTGCTGGCGGCAATCAGCCAATGCCCTGAAGGCTCGGTGGTATTCGATACCTATGCGGCAGGCAACCGACTGCGTAGCGCGGGCCTGGTCAGTGGCGGCGGCATGACCCGCGAGGCAGCGCTGGGCAAGATGGTTGCGCTGCTGGGTGCAGGGTTGGATGTGGAATCAGCAGAACGCTGGTTTGCCCTGGACCTGTGTGGGGAGCGGGCGTAGCCGCTGCCCGCAACTCGCCCGGGCAAGAAAAGAAGATGGCGGAAGGCAGCGGGAGTCGAACCTGCCCGGGAACGGCTGCCGTCCCCAACCGGGTTTGAAGCCCGGCCGCGCCACCGGGCGCGATTGCCTTCCTTGAACTCAGTGCCTGGCGTACTGCTGGGCCAGGGCGCTGTCAGCGCGAATGTGACGCTGCTCGGCCACCCTGCGGGTCAGGCCGATGCGGTCGAAGTATTCCAGAATCTGCACACTGCGCTTGCGACCGATGCCCAACATATCGCGAAATGCAGCAACCTGCACTACTGAAGTGCCAGCCGCCTGCCCCAGCAGCAGCTCTGCCATGCACTGTAGCGTCGCTGCGGGGTAGAACAGGTCGCGCACCACCTGGTGCACCACGCCCAAACGCGCCAGCTTGCGCAACAACAAACGAACGTCGGCTTCAAGGCAGTTCTCTTCTGCCGCCAATGTCCTGACCCAGGGCGGATCGAACTGCCCCGCCAGCAACCTGGGCTGCAGGCGCGCCCACAGTACCTCGTCGGCTTCACTCAACTGGACCTTGTGATCCGGCAAATGCAGCCAGGGCCCACTGGCGGCAATCACCCCTTCCTCTAGCAGTTCCTCAAGCAGGCTGACAAACGCAGGCCGCTCCAACGGCAATGCTGTAAAGCGTCGCAGGCGGTCACGGTCGGGGCCCAGCTGATCCGGTTCTTGCTCGTGGAAGCGGGCAAGTTGCGCCAGCACCTGCCGTTTCAGCGCCTGCCACTGGGCGCTGGCGAACAGCAGCTGGCCCTGTCGCGTGGCCACCACCAACACGTTCGCCGGTAGCTGCCAGGTTTCGCGCAGGCGATTGAACTGCCGCTCCAGGCGCTGTGGGTCGATACCACCGGGGGCACTGGCCAGCAGTGCCGGCAGCGCCTGCTCCAGGCCCTGGGCATCCCGCAGCACCTGCAGCTGGCGTAGACGCTCGTGGCTGCGGCGCTGGCGGCTGGGGGCAAACGGATCGAGTACCCTGCCGCCGCCCAAGGTGCGCTGAGCACGCTGGTCACGCAGTACCAGGCGGTCGCCATGCACGGCCTGCAACGGCGCATTGAGCAGTAACTGGGCAAACATGCGCTGGCCGGCGGCCAGGGTTTCACCTTCCAGCAACGCGACACGGGCCGTCACGTCCTGGGTGCCGAGGTGCACATGCACGGCACTGAAGTGCTCGAACGCCCGCAGCTCGCCCGGCAGCAGGTTCAACTCGATATCCACCCGAACACTAGGCGCGTGCAGCCACTGCGGCAGCAGCCAGTCGCCACGGTGAACTTGCTCCGCGCTAAGGCGTTCGGCTGCGATATTGAGCGCTACTCGCTGGCCGGCCTGCGCTACCTGCGCGGCCTGGTTTTGTGCATGCAGGCCCCGCACCCGCACCGCCTTGCCGGCCTTGCCCAGGACCAGGGTATCGCCGGCACTCACCCGGCCGGCCAGCGCCGTGCCAGTCACCACCACCCCCGCACCGGTAACGGCGAAGGCGCGGTCGATAGCCAGGCGAAAACCGCCTTGCGCACTGCGTTGCCGCACAGCGGTTTGCGCCTTCAGCAAGGCTTGGCGCAACGCGTCGATGCCCTCCCCGCCAAGGCTCGACACCGGGAACTGCCGCGCCCCGGCATAGGGCCCTGGCGCCAGCAGCTCACTGACCTGCGCCTGCACCTGGGCCAGGCGCGCCGGCTCGACGCGGTCGCACTTGCTGATCGCCACCAGTGCCTGGGGGATACCCAACAGCTCGATGATTGCCAAGTGCTCACGTGTCTGCGGCATGACGCCATCGTCTGCCGCCACCACCAGCAGCACCACGTCTATGCCATGGGCCCCGGCCAGCATGTTGTGGATAAACCGCTCGTGGCCCGGCACATCGATGAAGCCCGTCAGCGGTGCACCTTCGGCCAGCACCGCGTAGCGGTAACCCAGGTCGATGGTCATGCCCCGCTCACGCTCTTCCTGGCGCAGGTCACCGGCCTGGCCGGTCAGTGCCTTCAGCAGTGCGGTCTTGCCATGGTCGATGTGGCCGGCGGTACCAACGATCACTGCACCGGCCCCAACTGCAACGCCGGCAATTGCGCCAGCCATTGGGCTTCGTCGTCCAGCTGGCGCAGGTCCAGCCATAGCGCGTCGTCGTCGATGCGACCAAGCACCGGCACTGGCAGGCCCCGCAGGGCCCGCTCCAGCACATGCAGGCTGCGCCCGCGCAACTTCTTCGACACCTGTGGGCGCAGGCACAGCGCGGCACTGGGCAGGCGCGCAACCGGCTGGCTGCCACTGCCTATCATGCCCAACGCAGGTTCTACGCTGACGACCCATTGCGCACCAAGGCGGGCCTGGAGGTCTGGCAGCAGGCGTTCGGCCTGGGCCTGGATATCGGCCTGGCCACGGGTCAACAAGCGCAAACTGGGCAGGCGCTCGGCCAACCGGTCCGGGTTGCGGTACAGCGCCAGCACCGCTTCGAGTGCGGCCAGGGTGATCTTGTCGACCCGCAGCGCACGCTTGAGCGGGTTTTTCTTGATCCTGGCGATCAATGCCTTGCGCCCGACGATGATCCCGGCCTGCGGGCCGCCCAGCAGCTTGTCGCCACTGAAGGTCACCAGATCGGCGCCATCAGCCAGGGCCTGGCGCACCGTGGGCTCGGCCGGCAGGCCCCAGCGGGTGAGATCGAGCAAACTACCGCTGCCGAGGTCTTCGAGCAGTGGCAGGTCATGCTGGTGGGCGATTCGCGCCAGCTCGGCGGTGGGCACCTGGGTGGTGAAACCTTGAATGCTGTAGTTGCTGCAGTGCACGCGCATCAGTAACCCGGTTCGCGGGCCAATGGCAGCCTCGTAGTCGCGGGCATGGGTGCGGTTGGTGGTGCCGATCTCGTGCAGCTTCACCCCGGCGCGGGCCATGATGTCCGGGATGCGGAAGGCGCCACCGATCTCGATCAGTTCGCCGCGCGAGATAATGCCCTCCTTGCGCGCACCCAGGCTGTTGAGCGCCAGCAGTACCGCCGCGGCATTGTTGTTGACCACGGTAACCGCCTCGGCGCCGGTCAGCTCGCGGATAAGGCCCTCGATCAGGTCGTCGCGGTCACCACGCTTGCCGCTGGCCAGGTCGAACTCCAGGTTGAGCGGGTAGCGGGCGGCGGTCTGCATCGCCTCGATGGCTTCTTCCGGCAGCAGGGCACGGCCGAGGTTGGTATGCAGCACGGTGCCGGTGAGGTTGAACACTCGGCGTACCTGGCTGCGTTGCTGGGCGGCCAGACGTTCGCCGGCGCGGCCCAGAAGGATCTCGAGAGACAGCTCGGCGGCACTGAGCTGGCCGCTGCGCGCGGGCTCCCGCAGGTCGTCCAGCAATTGGCGCAGGGCGCTCAACACCGCATCGCGGCCGTGGCGGTCGATCAGTGGGAGGCAGGCCGGATGGCGCAGGAGGGTGTCGATGGACGGCAAGCGTGGGGTGTCGCTGGCGAGGCTGTTGGACATGCGGTACTACCTAGGATTGATCCGTCGTCGGTACTGGCCTGTTCGCGGGTGAGCCCGCCCCCACAAAAGCCTGCGCAGGTGTATGATCCTGTACCAAGTCTTGTGGGAACCGGTTCATCCGCGAAGCAGGCGACTCGGTTTTTCAGTGTAGACACTCACCCACTAACCGGGCGCAAGCATCAGGTTGGGCGCCAGGCGATGAAAGCCTTCCTCGTCCAAGCGCATGTCCAGCGCAAGGCTGGCCAGGTCGTCGGCCAAGGGCTCGGCCGCTGCGTCGTTTTCGAGGTAGTTCTGCTTGAGGTAGCTTTCACACCCCGGGCAGCACTCGGCCCGCAGGGGCGCCTTGCCGGGTAGATGGCGGTCATTCTCAAGGCTGGTATAGCGCAAGTCCTTGCTCGACTCGCAGTACACGCACTTGACCCGCACCACATGCCATTCACAGGCACACAACGCGCACACCAGATAGCGCAGGCCGTTGTGCTTGCCACGGTTGCGTACCACCCCGGCCATCGCCGGCGAGCCGCAGGCCGGGCACTGGGCCAAGCTGCCAGCGGGTTTGAGTTCAGGCGCCGGCAATGCCAGCAGCCAACTGGACCAGGCCGCCTGCAACGCAGCCCCGAGCAATGGCACCAGTGCGGGCGGCACCGCGTCATACTGCCCTGCCAGCAACGCGAACCCCCAGCCTTTGCGCTGGTTGTCATCACTACCACGCAGCACCTGCAAGGCCTCCGCCAACGGACCCTGGGGTTCGTCGCCAAAGTGACCGAGCAAGGCCTGCAGCCAGACCAGCCAAGCCCCGTCACGTACCAGGCTGTCTGCCGCCAGCGGCGGCAAACCATGGCTTATGCACAGGCGCTGGCGCGCCTCAGCCACCGGCAGGGCGCCAGGGGGGTTATCCACAAGCTGCTGCTGCACACGGCACAACCGCGCAACCAGCCTCAGGTAGTCGCCCAGGGCATTGCCCTGGGCCAGCGTGTCCAAACGCGCAGCCCGCACTTCAAACAGGTTGGCCGGCGGCAGGTGCAGAAACGGCGGCATCACCGCCGACGCTTCGATCTGCCCAGGTTCGAGTATCGTGCTCAAGCGCTCATCCTTCTTTTCGTCCGTGATGACTCGGCGGCTTGTCGCCAGTCACCTCGCGGTACCACAGTTCATGGTGCTTGCGTGCCCAGGCGCGGCTTACCCAGCCGTGCAGCATGGCGCCAATCGAGCCTTTGATCCAGATACCGGCGTAGATGTGCACGATAATGCTGAGGATCAGCACGAAGGCCGCCAGTGCATGCAGCAACGCCGACAGGCGAATTACCTCGATGCCGAACCAGTGGCTGAAATACGCTCGCCAGATCACCACACCACTGACCAGCAAGACCAGCATGCACACCAGCAGGGTCCAGAACAGCAGCTTCTGCCCGGCGTTGTATTTGCCGATTGGCGGTACGCCCTCCTCCTGGTTACGCATTACCCGGTCAACCCGCCGCAGCCAGAGGCGATCATTCGCGGTGATGAAGTTGGCCCGCCAGAAGCGCACCACCAGGCCAACGAAAAACACGAACATCGCCACCCCCAGAAACGGGTGCAGGATGCGCGTCCACGGCCCACCGCCAAACAGGTTGCTGAGCCAGAACAGTGCCGGGTGAAACAGCGCCAACCCCGACAGCCCGGCGAGAAAGAACAGGATCGCCACCAGCCAGTGGTTGCTGCGCTCGTTGGCGTTGTAGCGCAAGATGGGTTTGTTGTCGTTCATGGCCGCTGCTCCCCTTGCCCACCGGGCTTGCTCGGATCATAGACATGCACTGCAGGGTCCACTGTCTGCACGCTCGGGTCGGCTGCGGCCGGGTGTTCGTCCTCCTCCACCCGCTGTGGCCCGACCCGCACATAGTGGAAGAACCCGGCCAGCACCGCTGCGCCCATCGCCAACAACGCCAGGGGCTTGGTAAAGCCCTTCCACAACCCTACCAGCGGGCTGATCACCGGCTGGTCCGGCAGGCCGGCATACAGCTTGGGGGTATCGGCATGGTGCAACACGTACATCACGTGGGTACCGCCGACGCCATCCGGGTCATACAACCCGGCGTTGTCGTAGCCACGCGATTTCAGGTCGACAATGCGTTCGGCGGCATGCACCTTCATCTCGTCCTTGGTGCCGAACACAATTGCCCCGGTCGGGCAGGTTTTCACACAGGCCGGCTCCAGGCCCACGGTCACGCGGTCGGAACACAGGGTGCACTTGTACGCCTTGTGGTCTTTCTGCGAGATGCGCGGAATGTTGAACGGGCAGCCGGTGATGCAATAGCCACAGCCAATGCAGTGGTCCTGATTGAAGTCGACGATACCGTTGGCATGCTTGATGATCGCCCCTGGGCTTGGGCACGCCTTGAGGCAGCCTGGCTCGGCACAATGCATGCAGCCGTCCTTGCGGATCAGCCATTCCAGGTTGCCGTCGTCGCGCTCGTGCTCGGTAAAGCGCATCAGCGTCCAGGTCTCGGCAGTGAGGTCCTGGGGGTTGTCGTAGGTGCCGTGGTTGTGGCCGACCTCGTCACGCAGTTCGTTCCACTCCGAACACGCCACCTGGCAAGCCTTGCAGCCGATGCACTTGGTGGTGTCGATCAGCTTGGCGACTTCCTGCTGCTGGCGTACCGAGGGCGGCACGGTGGTGGTGGCCGAGCGGGCGATGATGTCTTGGCTGGCCATCAGAGTTTCTCCACTTTGACGAGGAACGACTTGGACTCTGGCGTCTGCGTGTTGCCGTCACCCAGGAATGGCACCAGGGTGTTGGTCAGGTAGCCATGCCGGGTTGCGCCGGTGAAGCCCCAGTGCAGCGGAATGCCGATCTGGTGCACGGTCTGGTTGTTGACCTGCAGCGGGCGAATCCGCTTGGTCACGACCGCCACCGCGTCGATGTAGCCACGCTTGCTCGACACCCGCACCCGGTCGCCAGCCTTGATGCCTTTTTTATTGGCCAGCACCTCGCCGATCTCGACGAACTGCTCGGGCTGGGCGATGGCGTTGAGCCGGCAATGCTTGCTCCAGAAGTGGAAGTGCTCGGTCAGCCGGTAGGTGGTCGCCGCGTACGGGAATTCATCGTGCTTGCCGAGGGTGTCCCATACCGAGTCGAAGATGCGCCCGGCCGGGTTGCTGATCGCCTTCTTGTTCTGCGGGTGCAGCGGGTTGATGCCAATCGGTGTTTCGAACGGCTCGTAGTGCTCGGGGAACGGGCCTTCGGCCATCTTGTCGATGGCGAAGAACCGCGCCACGCCCTCGGGGTTCATGATGAACGGGTTCATCCCCGCCTCGGGTGGCGAGTCGACCTTGAAGTCGGGCACGTCGGTCCCGGTCCAGGTCTTGCCGTTCCACCACACCAGGCGTTTCTTTTCCGGATCCCAAGGCTGGCCTTGCGGGTCGCTGGAGGCACGGTTGTAGAGGATGCGGCGGTTGGCCGGCCAAGCCCAGGCCCAGTTCTGCACCTGGTGCATGCCGTACGGGTCGCTGTTGTCGCGGCGAGCCATCTGGTTGCCCTGCTCGGTCCAGCAGCCGGCAAAGATCCAACACCCCGATGCCGTGCTGCCATCGTCCTTGAGTTGACCGAAGCCCGACAATTGCTGGCCAGCCTTGAGGGCTGCACCGGCAGCATCGGTAAGGTCGGTGACCGCCCAGCCGTTCATTTCCTTGGACAGTTCCTCGGGGGATGGCTCATCAGCAATCTTGTACGGCCAGCTGATGTTCATGATCGCATCAGGGTAGGTACCGCCCTCGGTCTGGTAACGCTGACGCAGGCGCAGGAACAGCTCGCTCATGATCTGCACGTCGGTGCGGGTTTCGCCCGGCCCGTCGGCACCTTTCCAGTGCCACTGCAGCCAGCGGCTGCTGTTGACCAGCGAGCCATCTTCCTCAGCGAAGCAGGTGGTGGGCAGGCGGATCACTTCGGTCTGGATGTTGGCCGTGTCCACGTCGTTGAACGGCCCCATGTTGCGCCAGAACTCCGAGGTTTCGGTGGCGAGCGGGTCCATGACCACCAGCCACTTGAGCTTGGCCAAAGCCGCGGTGACGCGGTTCTTGTCCGGCAGCGCGGCGATGGGGTTGAAGCCTTGGCACATGTAGCCGTTGACCTTGCCCTGGCCCATCATCTCGAACATGCGCAGCACATCGTAAGCCGGCACATCGAGCTTGGGCAGCCAGTCATAGCCCCAGTTGTTTTCAGCCGTGGCGTTGGCACCGTACCAGGCCTTCATCAGGCTGACATGGAACTTGCCGTAGTTCTGCCAGTAAGACAGCTGCCCCGGGCGCAGCGGTTTGGAGGCGCGCTTGTCGATATAGGCGGCGTAATCCTGCTCGGCATCGCCGGCCAGCGTCAGGTAGCCCGGCAGCGAATTGGACAGCAGGCCAAGGTCGGTGAGGCCCTGGATGTTGGAGTGGCCGCGCAACGCGTTGACCCCACCACCGGGCATGCCCACGTTACCCAGCAGCAACTGCACCATGGCGGCACTGCGGATGATTTGCGCACCGATCGAGTGTTGTGTCCAACCCAGGGCGTAAAGAATCGTCATGGTCTTGCCCGGGACCGAGCAGCTGGCGATCTCTTCCCAGACTTTCATCATGGCGTCCTGCGGCATGCCACAGGTCATGCTCGCCAACGCCGGGGTATAGCGGCTGTAGTGCTGCTTCATCAGCTGGAACACGCAGCGCGGGTGCTGCAGTGTCGGGTCGACCTTGGCGTAGCCATCCTCACCCAGCTCATAACCCCAGCCGGACTTGTCGGCATACACGCGCTTGGCCTCGTCGTAGCCGCTGAACAGCCCGTCTTCGAAGCCATAGTTCTCTTTGACGATGAAAGACACGTCGGTGTAATTGCGCACGTATTCGTGCTGGATCTTGTCGTTGCTCAGCAGGTAGTTGATCAGCCCACCCATGAAGGCGATGTCGGTACCGGTACGGATTGGCGCGTAGTAGTCGGCCACCGAAGCCGTTCGGGTAAATCGCGGGTCGACCACGATAAGCCGCGCCTTGTTGTGCGCTTTGGCCTCGGTCACCCATTTGAAGCCGCACGGATGCGCTTCTGCTGCGTTGCCACCCATCACCAGGACCAGATTCGCGTTGGCGATATCTGACCAGTGGTTGGTCATGGCGCCACGGCCGTACGTCGGGGCAAGACTTGCCACCGTCGGGCCATGTCAGACACGTGCTTGGTTATCGAACCCCAGCATGCCTGTTGCGCGGATGACCTTGTGGGTCAGGTAGCCCGCCTCGCTTGAGGCGGCGGAGGCAGCGAGAAAACCGGTGGTGAGCCAGCGGTTGACGGTTTGCCCCTGGGCGTTCTTCTCGATGAAGTTGGCGTCACGGTCCTGCTTCATCAGGTCGGCAACGCGGTCCAGGGCCTCGTCCCAGCTGACCCGTACCCATTCCTGGCTGCCAGGCTTGCGCACCTCTGGGTACTGCAGGCGGCTCGGGCTGTGGATAAAGTCCAGCAGGCCGGCACCTTTCGGACAGAGGGTGCCACGGTTGACCGGGTGGTCGGCGTCACCTTCGATATGAATGATGTTCTGTTTGACGTTCTTGCCCGCATCGCCCTGGCTGTACAGGATCAGGCCGCAGCCGACCGAACAGTACGGGCAGGTATTTCGGGTCTCTTTGGTGTGCGCCAGCTTGAAGTGGCGCACCTGCTCGGCAAAGGCTGGCGTGGGGGCCATGCCCAACGCCGCCAGGCTCGAGCCTCCAAGGCCGATAGCGGCGACCTTGAAGAATTGCCGACGGTTCAGGTCCATCGTGCACTCCTGATCAGGTTTGGACGCACGAAACATTGCCGGCGCCTCTTGGTAGTCACGGTGGCGGGCCAAATTCTGCTCGCCAATGGATAAGACTAGTCAAGAATCGAGAAGGTGCGATGACATGTGTCAGGTAGAGAGCACTATGCCGGGTTACTGGGTTCATCACTTCGGAAATGGACTACATAACTCCGCTCAGTCGTCATCAGCATCATCGACAACCACGGTAAGCCCAAGTATTTGCACCGTATGAACGGCGCAGACAAAGCCAGTATCAAGCTGGCGCAACTCAAGGCTGAGACTTCTGCCCGATTCCCCTTGGCCTCCCCCACCTCTGGCGAACACAGCCATGCACACCCGGCTAAACCCTATGCATCGTTGCCGGGGCTCACCTTGCTGGAGGGAGGCCTGCCAATCATGGATAAGAACGGCCTGCACATCGGCGGCATCGGCATCAGCGGCGCAACGCCGGAGCTGGATGCGCAGTTCACCCGGGTGGCGCTTGAAGAACTGGGTGGTGAAAGCACCCTCTGAGGTGACTGCGCTGGCCTGCCGCATTCATAAAAAAACCCAGGGCCAAGGCCCTGGGTTTCTGGTTTCGCTAGCCGCCTGATGTTCTGATCAGAACGGTTATGAACACCGAA